>CAYSAX010000065.1:0-6820 GCA_964429045.1 uncultured Pseudomonadota bacterium | reverse complement strand
AGAAGGTTGTATTCTCTTTAAACAATAGATAGCGATACTCAATATATGCACCCGGATGAGTTACTACTAGTATTTAAATTATTTAAGCAAGACCTTTCCAAACAAGAATTTGAACAAATGCTTCACTTTTTAACTTCTGGTGAACAAAAATTGCTAATTAATCAAAAAGTTAACGAAGAAACATTATTAGATTATGCTACAGATACTCAGCTTGCAGCTGATTATATTGAAATAATTAAAAGAAATGGTGGTAAATCTGGCAAGCCTCCCAAATCGGCGCTGAGAACATCCTTCGATCTTAAACCTAAAAAAAGCATAAGCTGGTCGACCGATCCATCGATAACAAAAGATAAGTATTTAGCATGATGAAGACAATAATTTTATTTTATAAATATATATATATTCCCAGCCCAGAAGCCATACTCAAATGGCAAAAAAAGTTATGCGTAGAATTAGGTCTTAAAGGACGTGTTCTTTTAGCGCATGAAGGAATCAACGCCACTTTAGGTGGATCTCAAGAATCTATTAATGCCTATAAAGATGCTATGAATACACATGCACTGTTTGGCGATATTGATTTCAAAGAGAGCATCGCTCCTGGTGATCATTTTCCCCGTTTACGTATTGTGGTTCGTCCAGAAATTGTAAACACCGGTTTACCCGCTGATGTTGCGCCAGCATCACAAGCAGGAAAACATTTAGAACCGGCTCAAGCGCATCAATTGATGGAAGGCAAACCAGATAATTTAGTCATTATCGATTGCAGAAATCCTTATGAATCTGCAATTGGCACAATTCCAGGCGCATTGCGACCTGATGTTCCTCATTTTAGAGATTTCCCCGCATACATTGATAAAAAATTAGAAGAATTAAAAGATAAACAAGTATTAATGTATTGCACCGGCGGCGTTCGATGCGAGCGCGCATCAGCGTACCTTAAAGCTAAAAATGTCGCACAAGAAGTCTATCATATTAAAGGTGGCATTCATCGCTATGTTGAACAGTTCCCCAATGGTTTTTTTCGCGGAAAAAACTATGTGTTTGATGGAAGAACTGCGATGAAAATTACTGATGACATTTTAGCATCATGCAGCATTTGCAACGTTCCTGCCGACGAATATAATAATTGCTTACGCGCTGCATGCAATCGTCATTATATTTCTTGCGCAGATTGTTTAGTGGCCTATAATTATACCTGCAGTTATAACTGCAATGATTTAATTGTAAATCATAATGCGATAAAACGGCCACACCCTAAACTATCACCGACATACCATGACAATGCAAACAAACTCCCTCAATGCAACTCTGATTCAAAGTAATATCCCATTACACGATAAAAATTGGTTTGCAACCGGTGGACCTGCCCGCTATTTTGCACAGCCAACCACGGGTAAAGAATTTCAAGAAACTTTAGAGTTTGCGCACAAAAATGGTTTACCTATCTTCATGCTAGGACATGGTGCCAACATTTTAATTAGTGATGAAGGATTTGATGGCCTGGTAATTCGGCCCGCACTCAAAGATATGCTCATCAATAATGATCAATCAACCATCACCGCTGGTGCTGGCGTATCTATGCACGATCTTATTTTGTTTTGTTTAGATCATAATCTTTTAAATCTTGAAGAATTTAGTGGCATCCCCGGAAGTGTGGGCGGATCGATTTATATTAATTTGCATTATTATGAATTTTTACTCGCTCAATTTTTAGTTTCAGCGACTATTATTAACAGAAACACACGCGCAATTGAAACCGTAACTCCCGAATGGTTCGGATTTGGCTATGACGAATCTAAGCTGCAAGATGAAAACTATTATTTAGTTGATGCGACATTTAAAGTGAAACCTGCTACTGAATTAGAAGTATCTTTTGCTCGCGGACGGCGCCAAGAAATTATTCGCCATCGTGAAAAAAGATACCCTACAAAAAACACCTGTGGCAGCTTCTTTAGAAATTTTCATGATCATGAAGTTACTATGATCAATAATGGTAAAAAAATGATTTTTGTTGCGTATTATCTGGATAAGCTCGGCGTAAAAGGTGCACTGCGTGTTAATGATGCAGTAGTATCCCATCAACATGCAAATATGATTGTTCACTCAGGAAAAGCAACCAGTGCCGATATCATTAACTTAGTGCGTACTATGCAAGAAATGGTGCAAAAAGAGTTCGGGATAACACCACAACCAGAATGCCGTTTAGTTGGATTTAAAGAATATCCATTACTCTAATATTATTTGGTGGGAACATACATTGACCATTCTTGTCCCAGATATTCAATGAAATAAAATTGAGCCCGCTTATATAGCGGGCTATTTTCTAATTTTTTTATATGTTCATTTAAAATTACTTGATAATTAGCGTGATGACGAAGACCAGCAGTAACATGTTTTACAATAGCAGATCGAATTTTCGCTGCTATTGCACCTTCCTCTTCCATTCCCAAATTAATCAATGAACACTGCATCATAATAAAAAGAAAAATACGTTTATAATTCTGTTTTATTATAATACAACACATTTCATTTAACTTTTATAGAAAGCACAGCAAGTGTTTTTGTTCCTTCTTCTGTACTAATGCAATTGACAAAAGCTTGCATATTGCGTTTATGATCGTCAGTGTAACTTACAAAATATGCAGTAAATACTTGATTGCCCATTGGCACTTTTTGAATTGAAACAGATTCACCGTATCTTGCATGTATTATATCTCTATCTGCTTCAGGTATGTGATTTCCCACTAACCAAGATTGCGCAGCATGTTGAACATACAGTTCTCTTTTTTGGCTATTCACTTGTCGAGCTCTTTCGCACTCTTGGTCAAGTTTTTCAGTAAAACTCATTGCAGAAATTACGTTAACAGTTAATCCCAATAACAAAAGATGGTATTTCATGAGTAAACTTTCGCGTTAAATTATGGAAGAACATTCTCGATCTCAACTAATGCATCATTTTCTACTTTGTAAGCTTCCCACTTTTTAGTTAGCGAACATTGTACCAAAAGATTATTTTTTTCCCAACGAATACCATCGATTCCATTGACACAATCTTTGGTTACAAATTGCGACCATACATATCCTTGTGGTAACCATGATCGTCTATTTCCCGCTTTATTTTCTGCTGCCAGATATGATCCCGTTCTTTTTTGCGATGATTGCAATGCCACGAATGCTCTACATGCGGCGATACAAGGATTCTTTTTACGCGAATCTTCTGGCGTATCCTGCAAGTATTTAACGGCAAGATGAGTACCTTCAGGATGAGGAACAATTTCTGTAATTTTACCTTTAATCTCACCCGTTGAAAAAGAATTGATCACATGCTTCTCAATATCCGCCACTAATAAGCGCCCATTTATTTCTCCTAATAAAACGCGTGGCCCCTCTGCACCCTGCATGCGAGCCGCTCTCATACTGACAATAGCCGGCTGAGAATGATCGGTTTGCTCTACTTTGCCCGTCAAATTTATAAATGTTTTTACTTTATATTGTTCAGTCTCTTGATCATAAGCGACATAAAATACTTTGTTATCAGCACAAACATATGCAGCTGCTTCAAACAGATCAACTAATGCTGCTTTCATCTCTTGTTCGATTGCCACTGGAGGCAATGCTACCACTCCCGGATTTGCTAGTGGTTCTTTATAATAATTCGTATTTTTAACATATGAACCTTCTTTTTTATTTACATATTGAGAAACCACTGCTTTGGCTTGTTCAACAGTAAGTCTTTGACCCGGTTGATCCATTGCAACTAACTGAAAAACACCTACTATACACAATAATCCAATTCTACTAAACATAGCTATCACCCCTTTACTTAGGTAAACTTTCTATCATGCTTAAGTAGTATGATAATCGTTACTTTTAATACAAGAGTTTTTTGATGAATGAGCTCATATTTTTATTTCATTTACTGTGCGTCGGCATTATGACCTATGTGATGACCAGAATGGGTCTTGCCGCTTTGGTTTCATTCCTATGCGTGCAGGCAATCATTGCAAATTTATTTGTGATTAAACAGATTACTTTATTTGGCCTCAATGCGACCGCATCGGATGTTTATATTGTCGGTTCAGTTTTAAGTTTAAATATGATCCAAGAATATCATGGCAAAGACAATGCGCGAAAAGCAATCTGGATTAGCTTTGCCTTGCTGGTATTTTATACCATCGTTTCACAAATCCAAATTGGCTATATTCCCAGCCCAAGCGATTTCTCACAAGAATGGTACAAATCCTTATTATCATTTATGCCACGCATTACCACCGCATCGATTATCGTCTATTTAGCCGTGCAATACTTTGATACATTCTTCTATGGATTGCTTAAAAGGACCTGGTCTAAAGGGCCGTTAGTTGCACGCAATATGATCAGTATTACCATATCGCAAGCCCTTGATACCGTTTTATTTAGCATTTTAGGGCTGTATGGCATTATTGATAATTTGCCTCAAATTATGATCGTTAGCTTTACAATTAAGATGGCTACTATGATCTTGCTGCTGCCTGCGATCGCTTATATTCAGAAGGACGCACAGGGGTAGCTTTTGATGCCCCGTTATCCTCTTTAAAAACAGGAACTGCTTCTACAGAAGAATTCTCCATTTTTGGACCATCTACAGTCACCATTAATTCAACAGACTCTAATTCTTTTTTCTTCTCTGCAATGAGCTGAGTCAAATTAATAAAAATTTCTTTAGTTTCGGTATTAACTATACGCCCACCTGAATAACGGGTCAAAAACACGTATAAATGCTTACCTTTTTTGCCACCATCTACAAGATGATACGTTAATTTTAAAATTTTATTGTTATCGCCTCTCACACCCAGAAAATAATCTTTAAGTTCATTAAGACTAATATTTAAATTTTCTTTATTCACTATTGTTTTGAATTCTTCAATCGGAGTATGTCTAAAATTTTTATCACCAACAAGAAGCTTTCCAGAACTAACCGTAACATTTTGTTTTGAAGTTTCATTGAGAGCCAGATTTCGTTTGTTCTCTACTGTTTTTAAGATAATAGGCAATCTGGTTTCTTCTTTTTCAGGTAAGCCTTCTTCAGCATTGACATAACTATCATACTTATGAGCCGCGCCTAGAAGCATTGGAATTAATAATAAAAATAAAAAATTCTTTTTAAACATATTTATTGTCCCTTAGATTCGTTTATTTTATCCCTTTTGTTACCTATAATAACAATTAAGGCCTGTGGAATCTAGATTTCACAGGCCTTAATACTTTTTGACTCGAACTGATCGATGTTACTTAGTTAAGCTTAATGTGTATTCACCGTGTGGAACCAGAAGATAAGAACCTTTCAAGTCCGCACCTTTTACATACACCACTAAATTAATCGGGTTTTCATCGAGCAAGTAATCTTTCTCATTAAAAGTTTTAGTTTCACCTAACTGCTCTGTAAAGTATCCAATATTCCATAAGCTTGCAATGATATCATTACCATCTTTCAATACTACTAAACGTAATTTATTGTCTTTATTGATACCATCGTCAATTATAAATTGAGCAACTTTATCACCTTGAGTAAAATCCAAAGGAATATTTATTTTTTTAAGTACTCCCGCTTGCGGCTCAATCTTAACACCCGAGATGTAAGCTTGAGATTGCGCGCCAGGTAACTTTTCAGTGTTCAAATAAAGTGCTTTACCGGTATCATTTACTACCGCGTTTAAAACGACATTCACTGCATGAGCACCAGCAACTGATGCTAACAATGATGTCACAACAAAAATTTTATTTAACATTTTCATAGAATCCTCCACAGCATTTATATTAAAGCGGCAGCTTTTTAGGCTACCGCTCATGTTTATTCTTGTAACTTAAATTATAGTAATGAGGTAATTAAACCTGGTACTTCTTTAAGCTTTGGTACGATTTGGCTTAATAAAGCTTTTGCTGTACCATCTGGCAACTGATTTACTAATCCTACTAACTTGTTAACGATATCGGTAAACCCAACTTGGTTTAATGAAGTCGCTAAGTTATTTTTAATAACAGCACGTGCACTAGTATTTGTTGTATGCAACGTTTTAATATTACTTACTGCATCAGTAGCGGCACTAAACAAAGTAGGACCGGTTGAAGTAGCTAATGTAATACCATCCATAAATCCAAATCCGCCACCCGCAACTGCTTTAGAAACAGCAGGGATCAAGTTAGTTTTAATAGCGTTGGTAATCGTAGTGATGTTACCCATCAATTTGTCATAAGCTGCTTGTTGATCTGATGTAAGACCGGCTGGGGCTGCTTTTGCTTGCGCGCCAACTCTTTGTGCCGCCAAGTAATCTTGAACGTTTTTACTTACGATATCTAATTGTTGAGCTGGCTTAGTAGTTTCACTAAAAAGACCGGCTTGAACTGGGGCTTGCGCTACTACAAGCGCTGTTAATAATAAACCTAATTTTAATTTCATTTTTACTCCTTTTTTCTCTATAAACATTTCTATCTGCAATTTAATTATAAACTAAATAAATCCCTATTTTCAATGGTTTATGTCTATTTGTCCATCCCTTAAGGATAAGACAGGCTAAACACTCCAATAACGGCTTATAAAGGGGGTTTTGGCCCCCCTTTTTGGATATTTATCTGTTATTTAATGTTAAACTGAGCTTTTAAGAATCGAGTCACATCGATTAAGCTTTTAGCCTCTGATGATAATGGCTCAGGAAGCTTGTTTAATTGGTCTTCAAGATTTCTAACTGCAGTCGTAAACGCTGCTGAAGTTAATACCGGAGTAACCTTTTCTTTAGCTACCTGTTTAGTTGCAGCTTCTGTTTGGTTTAATTTCTGGATTTCT
>CAYSAX010000064.1:0-6825 GCA_964429045.1 uncultured Pseudomonadota bacterium | reverse complement strand
TATCGACCGATATGAACGCACGTTCAGGCGACATGACTCCTTTATTTGAAGCGATCATTAAGCACGTTCCGGCACCAACACCAAAAGCTGATCACTTACAATTCTTAACCACCAGCTTAGATCACTCAGACTTCTTAGGGCCTATTGCAATTGGCCGTGTCTTTAGTGGATTTATGAAGGTTGGCCAGCAAGTTATTTGTTGCAAAGATGATAAAGTAAGTGCACCAATAAAAATTACAAAAATTTACAAATTTCTTGGTTTGAATCGCGTTGAAGCTGAGTCAGCTGGATATGGCGATATCATTGCGATGACCGGTTTTGAACAACCGGTAGCAATTGGTACCACAATCTGTGAAGTAGGACATCCGTTGCCTCATCCGTATGTTAAAGTTGATGAGCCAACCGTTTCGGTCTATTTCTCAGTTAACGATTCTCCCTTCAATGGAAGAGATGGCAATTTATTAACCTCTCGCCATTTGAAAGAACGTTTAGAAAAAGAATTACGGGTTAACGTTGCATTGCGCGTTGAACCAACTGCATCTCCAGAATCTTATAAAGTATCAGGCCGTGGTCAATTGCACTTAGGTGTATTGGTTGAAAACATGCGCCGCGAAGGATTCGAGTTATCACTTTCTGCGCCTGAAGTAATTTACAAAACAATCAACGGCGTTAAAAACGAACCGATTGAGTATGTATTGCTTGATATTCCTCAAGAAAGCCAAGGCACCGTCATGGAAAACATGGGTCGCCGTAAAGCTCAAATGATCGGCATGCAATTATATGATGATGGTAGAATGCGTTTAGAATATAACGTTCCATCACGTGCATTACTTGGTTTTAGAAGCCAATTCTTAACCGATACACGTGGAAATGGTATTTGTAACTTTAGCTTCCATGGCTATGAACCATACAAAGGTGACATTCAAACCCGTATTAAAGGTGCGATTGTTTCTATGGAAAATGGCGAAGCGACCGGATTTGCATTAGATAACTTGCAAGAACGTGGAACGCTCTTCATTAAGCCAGGCGATAAAGTTTACGAAGGTATGATCATCGGGGAAGCAAGCCGTGATGATGATATGGATGTAAACCCATGCAAAGAAAAGAAGCTTACCAACATGCGCGCATCAGGATCTGATGATGCTATTAAATTAGCGCCATCAAAGAACATGGATCTTGAAATGTGTATGGAATGGATTCGCCCGGATGAGCTTATTGAAGTAACTCCACACTTCATTCGTTTACGTAAAAAAATGTTACGCGCAGTATTAAGAAAATAATGTTCGGAAAAAAACTTTGGTTAGTGAGCCTGATTTTACTCACTTTATCTGCACCTGCGCTCACTAACCAGGAAAAGTCCGTCTTATTAGAGACTGCCGAAAAAAAATACAATTCATTAAGTGAACAAGATAAAATAGATTTTTTTGGATTTCTATTTATCAAATGTGCTGAATATGAACGGTTAATCGAATTTTTAAAGAAAAAAATACAGGAACATGAAGCACAGCTAAAATAATAAACACATCAAAAGGCTTCTATGAAAAAACTATTATTCCTTTCAGTATTAATTTTTGTTTCTTCCTCGTATCCCCGTTCTGGATTGCAGCAATTTGCAAGCGCTATTGGTTCACAACTAAATGCATATGGCCAGTGGCATGAAAACACTTTGCATGTAAATATGCAAGCCGAAAAAGAATTTGTAAGTTCATTAAGAGAGTTTGCATCAAAAAAAGCACAAGCTATAAGAAGTGCAACTCATGCGACTATTCAAGCAATTAGCTCGAATGTAATCAAGTTAGCAGAATGGCGTGAAAAAACATTACAAGAAAATAAACTAGCAGAGCAAGCGCGTCTGAATGTGCTCAGAGATTTGTTATATAATAAATACGAAGCATTAAATAAAGCTTTAGAAAGAAAAAAAGATAGAACCTTTGCACCGCAAATTAGCGGATAATTCAACGGGGTATTATGAACTTTGTAAATCTTATTAATAAAATATTTCCTCGTTGTTTTGCAGAATGCCAAGCAAAACAGGTTACGCGCGATTATTTTGATCAATTTGATGAAGAACAAAAGATAGAGATGACCCATAACTTGTGCCATCAAGTAGGCTATTTTGATGTGGTGCTTAAAATAGTCTTAATGCTGTTTATTTTACAAACTATTTATATTTTCTTTATTACTCGATTGCATTAATTAATCGCTTTGCAAATTATGAGGGAAACAATGAAGTTGCGTTATTTGTTCGGTATTGTAGGCGTTGCCTTAATTTCTCTAGTAACCATTAAAAGCTGTAATTCTAGTAATGATCGAGTATTGATATCGTTGCATCCGCAAGTAGCTATTCAAGACTGTCTTTTTTGTAAAATCGTAGCGGGAATAGAGCCATCCAAAATCATTGCACAAAATGATGATGTGATTGTTTTTGAAAGCATTCGTCCTCGTCACCCATCCCATTGGCTGATAATTCCTAAAAAACATATCCAAGATCTAAAATCTGCAACTAAAACAGATACACAAATTTTAGGAAAATTATTAAAAGCTGCGGGAGATTTAGGCAATCAATTGCAAGATCCCAAAGCATTTAATATTCAAATTAATGAAGGTGCATCAGCAGGGCAAACAGTGTTTCATCTTCATCTGCATTTTTATTCTGAAAGTAAATTGGCCACCAATTCACCACAAATATAAGCAGCTTTTCTTATCAGATTTACTTAGCCATAGATATTTTTTCAAATTTTGGCACAATTTTAAAATACAAATATTTTAAGATTGAAGGTTTTTATGCATAAACACCTATTTGCTCCATTGGTATTATCCTTTCTTTTTATATGTAATTCTCAAGCTCGACCACATCAATCATATCATCAAATGCCCCAACCGGAGCTTGTTGCAATCATAGAAGCCCAAAATACCTATAATCAAAATTTACATGATCAGCAGTCTTGGAAAGAAACTAAAGCTGCTCTCAAAGGTATAGCATTTGGTTCTATGGCAACGTATGCAGCATTTTGGTGGTTCAATATAAATCCACAAGTAGCACACAAGAATTTGTTTAGAATGATTTTTAGTCATTAAAAAGGTTTTTTATGAAAAACATATTATTTTCAGTTATTATACTTTTATCATTATTACCTGCCGCAGGTATCAGAGCTGAAGAACAAGTGATTTTACCAGCAATGGATCCACGCGTCACGAAACTATTTACAGAAAGCAAAGAACAAATTCAAGTTAAGCACGTAGAGCTTTTGCAAAAAAATCGCGAACAATTGGCTGAGATTAAAAGATTAGAAAATACCATTGAAGAGCGTTCATATATTCTGGGTCGCAATAATGGACTTATGGTTGCCGGAACTATCGGTGCCGTTGCAGTAGGGTTAACTTTCTTACTTATGCGTCATTCAGCTGGTCGTTATAAATAGTAAACACTAGAAAAGGAAATTTTATGAACGTTAAAAATATTTTTTTAGCCTTAGTATTCATCTGTTCATCAGCAGCAATTGCTCATGAAATTCATAAATTGTCTAAAGAGCAATTGGCAGTTATTGCGGTGAATGTACTTGAGCAAAATAAATTGCTTCGTGCAGAACTTGATACGTTAAAGCATAAGCTTGATGATAAGCATCGTGTTCACGAATTAGAAAAAGCAATTATTCATTTATTAAAGTAGAAACATTATGAAATTAGTTAAAATACTTTTTTTAACTGGATTGATAGTAAGTTCATTGCCGGTGTATGCGCATACACGCGAAGAGCTCGAAGCACAAAATATACTTTTAAGAAAACAACTAGCACATGAAATAAAAACTGCTCATGAAGCGGTTTTTCAACAGCAGAAAGAGAATGCACGGCTCTCTTTAGAGTTAGGTAAAGCATGGGGTTGGGAGAAAAAAGCAATAACTTTTGTTGCAGGTTTAGCAATTGGGTGGATAGTTGCTACTCAAGGTGGACGACTGTCAAATAATAATATCCGTGGTGCAACTACAAGCAAAGCTATATTGTAACTATGAACAAGGTTATTTTTACTTTAGCAATTGTATCATTTTTAAAAATCAGTGGGCACGATCAAGTGCCTGCTGATCCTTATAAGCAGCTTTTTGGACAATTAGAAGTTGCTTATGAAGATTTATTAGATGTATTGCATAAAAAAGATGCAATAATAAAATCACAAATAGTTGAAATTATTCAATTAAAAATGCAAATTAAAAAAAATAATACGCAAAAAGAAATAGAGGATAAGTGATGAAATATGCATGCTTAATGCTGGTTGGTATAAGTATAATAAGTTATTGTGCGCAACCACCTATGCGGTTGAGATATTCATTTGAGGAATGTGTACAATTGAGCCCTCCGGGAACCCCGATTCCAAATGCTATTTCATTTCCAAGTGAAAAATCTGTTGCCAAAGAAGTAATACTTGAAAAGATTAAGCATGAAAGAGCTCGTTCTGCGAGTGCTTTATCTTCGTCATTAGATGTATCAGATGACGTTGCGCAGGCAATGTATGCTTTTTGTAAAAAACATCCTACTGATGCTACCAAAATTCTAGTTGAAGTTAAAAGTGTCCAACTTTCAAAAAGTTCTTCTGCACTGGGAAAAACTTCCGATGAACCGTCTTAAAATTATTGTTGCATACGATGGAACTGACTATTTTGGGTGGCAAGTGCAACCCGGACACAAAACGGTTGCGGGTACTTTGCAAGATACGTTTGAATATGTTTTTGGCTCATCTATAATTATATCAGCAGCTTCGCGTACCGATGCAGGGGTTCATGGATTAGGCCAAGTGGCTGCTTTTTCTACTGATCTTTCTATTGAGCCTGGTCAATTATTACATGCGTGGCAAAATGTTTTACCCGAATCGATTTTAATTCGCTCAATTGAAATCGCGGATCATAATTTTAATCCGCGCCATAATGTCAAACAAAAAACTTATTACTATCATTTCTTTCAAGAGCGTCCTTTGCCTTTTATTTCCCGCTATGGGTGGTTTTATCGCCATCCGGTTAACATGAAAAAATTAAAAGAATGTTTAGAGGTTTTTGTAGGTACTCATGATTTTCGCTCATTTTGTACCGGTGCAGAATATGATAACACCGTTAAAACAATCGAATCGGTTGCTGTAGAATATATCCCACGTTTTAAAGCGCATCGCATTGTTATTAAGGGTCCTGGTTTTTTGCGTTACATGATTCGAAGAATTGCAGGAGCTTGCTTGGAAGTAGCTTCACGTGATACCTTAACGATCGATAATCTAAAAAAAGCGCTTGAAGAAAAAAATCCTCATCAATTATTGCCTTCCGCACCAGCGCACGGATTATGGTTGTATAAAATTGTGTATAAATCTTAAAAAAGGATGAACATGTTATTGAATAAAAATACTTTGCTCTTACTTTTAGTGATTGCGCCATCGCTTTCTGCAATGGATGGAAAAGACCAAAATGCATGCACCGCAATGAGTCCAGCAACGCATGTAATTGAATCATTTAGTATGATTGATCACTTTAGCGAATTTACTCAACTATTTTTAGAAGAAAAAGATACGTTAGTACGAAGACCTAATTTTGATGTTGCTAAAATGCTTTTTCATGATTCAATTAATTATGATAAAGAAGAAACTCATGGCTCTTTAAAACTTATTGTTTTACGTGATTATGATAAAGAACAAGCTAAAATGACCTTGCGTGCATTTGTGGGCTACACTGTTTCTCAAGATGGAAAATCATTTCAAGGTAATCTGTTGGCAGTAAAAAAAGAAGATAGACACAAACATTATGCAGAATACTTAGTGCGTCATGGGGTTGAAAAAGCAATTTCTGCTGGCGCGACTGATATGTGGTTATCTACACGCAATGAGAACATTGAAGCCAAAGCAGTATATAAAGCAGTAGTGCAAAAGTATCCTCAATATGAATTAGTAATTGAACCAGCAGAAACACGTTTTCCTGGCAATGAAATAGCAATTAAAGAAGGGGTTTTAATTTTTAACTTAAGACCTAAATCACAACAACCATAAATTAAAACAATATAAGGAACGGGAATGACTAAACGATTACTTAAAATAGCAGCGCTGTGTATTTCTCTTTCTTTAGTTGGTGCGGCGACCTATTATTACTATGCACCGACTCCCGTTCCTGTTGTTTCTGATTCAGTTATTCCATTTGAATATACGCGGGATGCAGATTCAATTAAACAAATATTTACCGATGATCGCTACTGGCTTCTTTCAACCCCCGATTATGATGTTGATTACATGTTGCAAGAACGTGCACCAAATAAACGTGAGCCACGCTATAAAGGTAAGCTCATTATTAAAGTGCTTCGTGAGAATAATCAGCTGGTTGGCTTTATCTGCTACTATCTTAAAAATTTCTTCTTAGGGCAGGTTTTATTTGTCGATGTAAAGCCAGAGTTTCGCGGCAAAGGGTATGCACAACAATTGATGAAACATGCGATTGCTGATATGAAAAAGCAGGGCGCAACGATGATCACTTTAGTTACTCGTACTAGTAATACCTCTGCACAAGCAGTTTATAAGAAATTAGGCTTTACTATTTCATTTGAAGAAGATGGATTTGTCTATTTTGAACTGCGGCTGTAATAAAAAGATAATTTGATACATAAAAACTAGTAATAAAATACAAAAAAGAAGCTCCGCCATTGTGCGGAGCTTCTTTTTTGTATTTATAGGTAGTTGAAAACTATTATGGTCCAGGATAATAACAAGGAATTTTAAGTAATGTTCCATTAAGATCTACAATTAAATATAATGCCGCATCGCCGATAGGTGCAGATGCTGCACCTGCGTTTGCACTTGCAGTTGTT
>CAYSAX010000063.1:0-6850 GCA_964429045.1 uncultured Pseudomonadota bacterium | reverse complement strand
GCGACCTTTGGGTTATGAGCCCAACGAGCTACCAGGCTGCTCTACCCCGCGATTTACATTCAAAGAGAGTGATAAAGTACTCTAAGATTACGGTCTTTTAGACATTTGTCAAATGAAATGCCCAGAATACCCTTAGAGTACTTACTTTTTATGGCTTAGTGATCTTTACTTAATACCAGAGGAAACCAGAGAGGAGCCGGTTGGACTTTTTGGGCATCTCCTCTTTGCTCTTCATCAACCTGGTCTTTTAGCCTGTCTAGCACTTGTTGATCGGTTGGACGGGTCTCGAGTTTTTGTTGTTTATAAACACTCAAATATTCATGCATTGTTTGCTGATAAAGACGTGTTGCGCTTTTAATTAATACTTGCTGGGAGCTTAGCGGTGTAGCGTTTGCCTTTGGGTGAACGGGGGTAGAGCTATGCTTTTCCCATTCATAAGTGGGTTTTAAATATTTCAATTCGAGTGGAAGTATTGCAGCAACTGCCAATTTGAGATTATCCATTTCTGGATCTGTTTTTTCTTGTTGAGCTAATTGTTTAATAAGTGCAATAGATTCGCGTAACGATGGAATAAGATATACATGAGCGACAAATTCTGCCATAAGTGGTCTGCGAAATTCTTCGCTTCTTTCTCTGTCATAAATATGATTATCATAAAATTCTTTATCCAGGGTGAGCACTGCATCAAGTTCTGTAGCTTGCTCCATAATAAGTTGTAATGGGCGTGAAGGTTCACTTTTTTGTAGCGATATCGGTATTTGTGGTGATGGTAAATTCTTTTCCGCAGGCGGTAAGTTCGCAAATACATTGCAATAAAAGAATGTTGAAATTAAAAGAACAGGCAATTTATTCATAAAAAGTTCCTTTTTTAGAAATGATTTCATCTGATAATACTATGCTAATTTTGGGTAAATATATCACAAAGAAACAAAGCTTCCAGTTTAACAATGGAGAGCCATGAGCATCTCTCGCTTGAATCTGCTGGTTGTATCTTCAACAACCAGTGGAAGGCCTTGAGTACTTAACATATATTTTAGTTTAAAGGAATCTATTTGATGTATTGTTTGCTTAAGTAGACAAAGATCTGGAGATGGACTTTTAGTGAGCCTGACAATGTTTTTTAGCTTTTCACGGGTTAATTGGGCAAGCTCTTTTTTTGTAGTGGCGCAGGCCGGTTCTATTTCTTTATAATACCCTTCATCTTTTATAAGACACAGATTTAATTGGATTGCTAAATTTACTATTTGTTCAAATTTAGATTTGGGCGATGGATGAGTTATGCGCAGACTCATTGCATGCATAAAAAGTGCTAGTTCCTGAGCGGCTTGGTTATGCGAAACATCTAATGAATCCATAAGAAAGGCCAATGTTTCAGGACTTGCACCTCTTAAAACGGGTGATCCCTCTTGATCCATTGCATGAGCCGAGGTAGAAATTAAAAGAGCAACAAATAAAATCCTAAAGGGATGCATAGCATCCTCCTTTTTTTAAGGGTTCATTTTATTTATACAATAATGTGCAATGTATATTACACGGTTTCTAAGATTATAAACGCAGTTGCTATCTGCTGAGTGTGCGTTAAAGAAAGATGAATTTTAATAGATGCAGTAGAGTTTATACCGTATGATTGCAACATACTCCAATGTATTTGCATCTCAGGAGCTCTGATTTTTACTATGGTTGTTGCGCGGCATAAGGTTAAAAAAGGAATGGTATGCTCTGGCCACTGAGCACTTATTGCTTTAAAAGATGCTTCGCGGGCAGCAAAACGTACAGCAAATCGTTGGGCTGACAAAACGGGATTTGATAAACAGTATTCAATTTCTTGCTCAGAAAAAATTCTAAGCAGCTTTTTCTTTTCATGTTTATACCAATGAGAGAATCGATTAATCTCAGCGCTATCAATACCGATACCAAGAATCATTGGCGATGCTGCTCTAAACTTTGATCAAGCGAGCGATACATAATAGCTTCTTGAATATGGGGCGCTTCAATAATAGCTGCACTTTCAAGATCGGCGATAGTACGCGCAACACGTAAAATTTTATGATAGCCGCGCATACTTAAATGCAATACTTCAAAAGCTTTCTTAATTAATACTTCCGCTTCAGTTGAAAGTGTACAATATTTATCTACTTGATCCGAGCTCATATGTGCATTCCAGCTATTATTGGAATTAAAGCGATCATACTGCGCATTGAGTGCATTTTGAACACCAACATAGAGATCTTTAGAGCTTTGATTATTGGCAGGATTAGATTTTATCGTATCATATTCAATTGATTGCACGTTAATTTGCAGATCGATACGATCGAGCAATGGCCCTGATAATTTTTCTAAATAGCGTGCAATTGTTTGACTTGCGCATGAGCAACGGCGTTTTTTATCTCCCCAGAATCCACATGGGCATGGATTGAGAGCTGCAATTAATAAAAAGTTTGCGGGGAAGTTAATTGAATGTAATGCGCGAGAAATATGGACTTCTTTATTTTCCATCGGTTGGCGCAATACTTCTAAAGTATGCCGTTTAAATTCAGTCAGTTCATCAAGAAATAAAATGCCATGATGTGCAAGGCTAATCTCTCCCGGTTGCGGATAGGATCCGCCGCCAACCAGCCCTGCTTGAGAGATTGTGTGATGTGGATTTCTAAAGGGGCGCTGTGTAATCAACGATTGATTGCCAAGCTTTCCGGTGACTGAATATATTTTGCTTGCTTCTACCACTTCTTGAAAAGTCATTGATGGCATGATTGAGGGTAATCGTTTTGCAAGCATGGTTTTACCTGCGCCCGGAGGCCCAATAAATAAAATATTGTGGCGCCCTGCTGCAGAGATTTGCAATGCGCGTTTTGCAAAGGTTTGGCCTTTTACTTGATCAAAATCTAGTCCTTCAAAGCTATTTTCAATTGTTGGCAAGCTGCTCGTAGTGGGACTAATTTTTGTTTCATTTCTTAAGAATGCAATTAGTTGGGTAATATGATCAACGCCAATAACTTCTAATCCGGAAATTAATGCAGCCTCTTGAGCATTTGCTTGCGGAACAATAATACGCTTTTTATTAAGCTTTGCCGCATCATAGGCGATTGCCAAAGCTCCTTTAATAAAACGAATACTCCCATCGAGTGAAAGCTCCCCTAAAAATAAGGTGTCTTGTAAAAAATCTTGGGGAACGACTAACAGTTCAGCAGCAGTTAAGATTCCAATGGCGATGGGCAAATCAAATAATGTACCCTCTTTTTTTAAATCAGCAGGGGCTAAATTTACGGTAATTTTCTTGGAAGGCAGTTGAATGCCACAATTTTTTAGGGCTGTTAAGATTCGTTTACTGCTTTCTTTAACAGCAGTATCAGGTAGTCCTACAATAAAAAAGTTTACTAATCCAAAAGAAATATCGACTTCAACCTCAATTAAATGGGCATCAATGCCAATAGTAGTCGCTGAAAAAATCTTAGAATGCATAAACCAATAATCCAAAATGAAATATTTTGTAAATTTTTAAAATGTATTATGGATAGTTATAGCAGATTTAAAAAGATTTTAAATAATTATTTTTATAATATTAAAAAAAATAAATTTTTCTTAATAGAAATATTGTATTTAAAGAGCTTTTCTTTGAATAATGCGTTTGGATAGAAAAAATAAGGTGTTGACGAGCTGGGTTCATTGATCTATGCTTGCTACAATTTGTGTAAAAATTACAGCAGGCAGGTCTACGCATGAAATTCAAAAGTCTTATTTTTCAAGTTTTAACATTCATAGTTTTAAGTACTGCAGCTAACATTTCGGAGAGCAATGATGTTCCTCAAGAAATTCCGAGTCATTTGGATCCCGGGATAGCAGTAGTCAAAGCCAATAACGCTCAAAAATTTCCAGCATCGTTTTGTTCTTTCATTTTAGAAACAGCACCTCAAGAAGCAAAAGATAAAATAGCACTCTTAAAAGATCCCTATTGTCCGAGCTGGTTGATCCCAAAAAAAATCTTATTGTATGGACCTTCAGGTAGTGGAAAAACCACCTTAGCGCAGGTAATTGCCCAGGAAATCGATCGCCCTTTTATTTATATTAGTGCAGGGCTTTTAGGAAATGAATATAAAAATTCAGTGGCGCAAAATCTGCGAAGAGCAATAGAACCATACAAGGAGTCGTCATGCGTTGTAATTATCGATGAGATAGATTGCATTTTGAAGAAGGCGACTAATGAAAAAGATCTTGATCAGAATACTCCTAAGCAAGTGTGGGAAATCATTGATCTTTGTGCGCAGCTGCCAAATGTATTGGTGATTGGTATTACTAATGACGTGAGAGGCATGGATGAACCATTGCAGACCCGCTTTGCCGGGGATACGGTTGAAATACCATTGCTCAACTCTTTAGAAATGAGAAAAAAGACTATTTTGTTTCATTTGCAGGCATTTGTTTATGATCTGAACAGCTCTTACATCTCATCATTAGCCAAAAAAACAAAAAAATTTTCACACCGTGAATTGGAAAAACTGGTTATCGCTGCAATGGCAAGCGCCTATCTAAACAAAAAAATTGTCCCGATTGTAAGCAAAGAAGATTTTGAAAAAGCTTATAAGCAAATGGAAAAAAGTAGATCTTTGCTTAATAAAATCAATTGGGCCGACTATGAAAAGCATTTGCAATATGGCCTTCAAATTGCGGGACTTATTGTAAATATTGTGAGTTCAATTTCTAATTGGAGAATGGCATGGAAAGGCATGGTGCAGGCCAAAGAATTAGCGGCTCGCGCTTATGAGCAAGGGGAAAGAGGGCAAGCGATGCAACAAGATCATTTCGAAAAGAACCAACAATTAACTCTTGACATAGCTAATCGAAATGAGCGTAGAGCAATAAAAGGGGAACTTTTTAATTTAATGAATATTACTCTCCCCTATTATTATCAACGTGAAAATAAAACTTATTATTTTGCACAACAAGATAATGGTTTCTTTTCTCATCCGACTGATTCTGAACAAGGAGCGAGTGCTCGTAAAATAATTAATCAGAGTATAGAAGTCTTAAAGTCATACGCAAAAATTGGAATAGAAAAAATGATTGATTTAGAAATGCAAAAAACAGCTTAGAATTTTACTGGAACAGGTATGAAAATACTCATATATTGCTTAATGTTTTCAACCATTCTTAATGGGTATAGTAATAATGGTTATTATTACTTAGATCTTGGTTTTAATAAACACCACCAAGAATTCTTCGACAACGTTGATTTTTTTTCGTCAAATCATGCTGAAGAATTGAAAACTTTGGAAAGTGAAAGTAAACAATTTAATTCTCTATGGGAATCGCGAGAAGTTCTTTTAAAGCAGAATCACTTATACGATCCTTTTTGTGCTACTTACAAAAAATTATATACAGAAATTCAAACAATTGTTTTTACATTAAAAAGTGTAGAACCTGGACAATTAACGCTACTACGACAAGCAGAAATTTTGGTGGGATTATCTAAATTTGCATCAGACTCTGCAACTGTATCTCAAGCAATTGATACTGCTATTAAGCAACTAATTCCTTATTGGGTTAATGAAGCAGGACAATTAAAAAGTTTAAATCAACCAGTTTGGTATGAAATATTTAGCCATGTTACCAATTGGTGGAATAATAAACAATATGAGCAGATTGTATCTAACCTTGAAGATCAATTAATGCAATGGCATTCAAGGGCTGGAGTAATTGAATGTGCTGATAATGTCCTGTATCAACGACATTTTGACCTTAATTCTTCTCTATCTCAGTTGGCAGACATTAAAGATTTAAAGGCTATAGATTATTTTTGTAAGAAACATCAATTTGAGCAAGCTGATCAAATTGTTGAAAAGCATGAAAATCGGTTTACTGCAAATTCACAAGATAATTTCTTTAAAAAAGCTTATGCCAATCAATTTTGTCAAAAATTTGATTGGCGAGGAATTGATAAAAGATATTTAAGTGATCCTATTATTGAGACTTTGAATCTGACTGCGCGAGTAACTCCCAGTCCTCATAATGCAATGCTTGAGAAGCGGTATAATGCAAAGCAAGAACTTTTGAGAGTATGCAACGTAACTAATTCATCTGCTCAGCTTGAGGCGTGTGTGTATGATATTCTCGATGATTATATAAATCGCAATTATCAAGGAATTTTAGATAAATGTTCTCACCTTTCATCAGATTATGGTGATCCGCAGACAAGGCAAATATATTCACAACTAGTGGATGAAAAAAATGGTGGATTCAGATTTTTAAAACTTAATTCTACTGTATCTAATGCGCAACTTTCTTCATCAATACATCGGGCAGATAATACCGACCTTCGCATTGTGGTTAATAGGCTTGGCTTGGTAGACGCTTCATCACCTGTGACGCGATCTCATGTCATGCAGGCATTAGAATATGTTAAGCATGGATTGAACAACTCTGATGGAGCAAGCCGCTACTTTGCAAATCGAATCACGGTCTCACTTGAAAAAGGAATCGATGATCCTGTTTTGCATCTGCCGGATTTCTGCCTAAAGTTGTCTGGCCAAGCTGGTGATGGCCTAAGAGAAAAAGTTTCTGGGTACATAGCTGATAAGTTAAGAAACTATGATCAATGTACTGATATTTATATTCAAAAAGCTACTCAAACCTATGAGCAAATGGTTCAAGGTGATTCACATTCATTAACATTACTTGAAAAAGCATTTGGGCAAGAAATTCAAGAAAATATCTTGTTTATTGATATGGAGGAATTAAAAACCAAAGTTATAGAAGTTAATGAGAATTTTAATACTATTCTTGGTCGTCTTTCAGATGCTTACAAAGATGTTGCGACTAATGGCAGGAATGTGACTGTAATTTATACTCAAACAGA
>CAYSAX010000062.1:0-6892 GCA_964429045.1 uncultured Pseudomonadota bacterium | reverse complement strand
ATCTCATGCCTGATGAAAGTATAGATGTGGCTGAAATTCTTATAAGATTGGATAAGGCATTAAAATCTGATCCAGAACTATCATCAGCAATCCAAACATTTAAAATTCACTATAATCAAACACAACAAGGCGGAATTAATTTTGCGCGTGTTGTTATTTATGCAAATGGCAAAGAGCATGCGCAACGGATTTTAGATGCACTCTATAGAAATAATATCATTAGAAGCATAAAAGGAAGCGGCTTACGTCCTCGTTTTAACGGTAAAGTGAATGAATTATTATGGATTGCTCAAGGTGATGGTGACTATAAAGATGGGATCTATAGAGAATACTATGAGCCTTCATTGATTTATTATAATCCTGGCATCACGGGTAAAAGAGAAAATTATCACCTCGTTAATCCGGAAACTAAACAAGAGATAATTACTTAAGTTTTTAATAACTTTCTGTTTATGAAAAAGGCCCTAAAAAAGGTTAAAAGTTGATTTTAACCAAACCCTTGCGTTGGGGCCTATTTTCTTGAGAATTTTTGATCATAAGATATACTATAATTACACTCTGAAAATCCTTAAGAAAATCGATATTTAAAAGTTTTTTATAAAGAGGCAATGCCCATGGCCGATATTAATAATCAAGATAAAATATCCGAATTAAAAGTTAAGCCGGTTCTGATTGAACAAGAGCTCAAGGATTCATTCCTTGATTATGCGATGTCTGTTGTTGTCAGCCGTGCGATTCCCGATATTCGTGACGGGTTAAAGCCGGTGCACCGACGTGTGCTCTATGCAATGTATCAGCAAGGCTTCCATTATAATAAACCATATCATAAGTCTGTGCGTATCGTGGGTGATGTGCTTGGTAAGTACCATCCGCATGGTGACCAAGCAGTATATAATACCATGGTTGGTATGGTGCAAGACTTCTCAAAACGATATCCGTTGCTTGATGGGCAAGGTAACTGGGGATCGGTAGATGGGGATAATGCTGCGGCTATGCGTTATACTGAAGTACGCATGGAAAAGATTACCCAAGAGCTCTTGGCTGATCTTGATAAAGAAACGGTTCGTTTTGTGCCAAACTTCGATGAATCGACCGTTGAACCGACCGTTTTACCAAGCAAATTACCAAACTTACTCATCAATGGGACAACCGGTATTGCGGTGGGTATGGCGACTTCAATTCCACCGCACAACTTAGGTGAAGTGATCAATGGCTGCTTAGCATTATTGGCAAGCGAGTCTATCTCAGATGAAGAGTTGTATGAAAAAATTCCAGCTCCTGATTTTCCAACCGGCGGTATTATTTGTGGTCGTGCCGGGATCGTAAAAGCGTATAAAACCGGTCGTGGTAACTTAATGTTACGCGCGGTTGTAGAAGTTGAAGAGACCAAAAAGGGTAGCTCTCTCATTATTACTGAGCTTCCTTACATGGTAAATAAAGCAGCATTGGCAGTCCAAATTGCTGACTTAACGCGTGATAAAGTTATTGAAGGTATCACTAACATTCGTGATGAGTCTGATAAAAAGGGTATGCGTTTAGTGATTGAAATTAAACGTGGAGAGATGCCGCAGGTAATTTTAAATCAACTATATAAATATACCCCGTTGCAAACGTCGGTATCTATCCTGATGCTAGGGCTCTTAGATAATAGTCCATTAGTGTTCTCACTGCGCCAATTACTCCAACAATTTTTATATCACCGTCGTGAAGTTATTTATCGTCGTACCGTTTATGATCTCAAAAGAGCATCTGAACGTGAACATTTGTTAAATGGTTTTATTATTGCATTGACTAATATCGATGAAGTCGTTGCCTTGATTAAGGGTTCCGATGCTGCTGAAGATGCAATTACTAAATTAAACAAACGATTCTTACTTTCTGCAGAACAAGGTAAGGCGATCTTGGAAATGCGCTTACAGCGTTTGACCGGTCTTGAGCAAGAAAAAATTCATTTAGAGATTGAAGAGATCAAGAAAACGATCGCTTATTTTAGAAGCATTATTGAGAATGAAGATATTCTTAAAAATGTGATTAAAGAGGAATTGGTTGCTATTAAAGAAGAATATGCCGATAAACGTCGTTCAAAGATTGAAGGCGCAATTGACATTCTTACTGAAGCAGATTTAATTCCTGATGAAGAAGTTGTGGTTACCTTGACGCGCAAAGGATATATCAAACGCGTTGTGCTTGATACCTATGGTGTTCAACACCGTGGCGGTAAAGGCAAGATGGGCATGCAATCGCTTGATGAAGCTGAAGATGTGATTGAAGATTTATTCGTTGCAAAAAATCATGACAACTTACTCTTCTTTACCAACTTAGGCCGTGTATACAACTTGCAAGTGTTTGAGGTGCCTGAAGGTTCTCGTATTGCCAAAGGCCGTGCGATTGTAAATCTTCTTCCGCTGACACCTGGTGAGCATGTAGTGAAATTACTATGCGCACGCGATTTAGTCGAAGGTACTTACATCGTATTGTTAACTAAAAAAGGTATCATCAAACGTACTGATGCAAGTGAGTTTGCGCATATTCGTTCAACCGGTATTCGTGCATCAACATTACGCGATGGCGATGAATTGGTATTCTGTGCATTAAGTACGGGTAAAGATTCAATCATCATTGCAACTGCTTTAGGCCAAGGAATTAGATTCAATGAAACTGAAGTCCGTTCAATGGGGCGTCAAGCTGCAGGGGTAATCGGAATTCGCTTGAAAAAAGATGACTATGTGGTTGGCATGGAAGTTATCTTTGATCATGGTGACATTCTCTTTGCAACTGAAAATGGTTATGGCAAACGCGTAAGCATTGCTGATTTCCGTGTTGCCCATCGTAGTGGATTAGGTGTTCGCACTATTCCTGCTGATAAACGAAATGGAAAAGTGATTGGTCTTGCTCATGTGACTGATAAATCAAATCTCTTGTTAATCGATCAAGCGGGTAAAATTATTCGTCTTCCTTCAACTGAAGTTCGCACTATGGGACGTCAAGCTAAGGGAGTTCGTTTAATCCGATTGGATGCTGGCCAAAAACTTTCATCAATCGTTGCTTTTGAAGAAGATGAAACAAGCGGAACAAGCGTGGGCAATACCGGCTCAGGCGATAACACACAAACACCTAAGAAAGTAACCGGTAGCAAAATGGATATGTTTGTAACTGAGGCTGATGAGTTGTATAACGATCAAGTGCAATCGCAAGAGGCGCATTTGGAAGAAGATGATTCATTAGAGCAAGATGAGATGAGCTCATCAGTGACCGATGCAGTTATGTATGCAAAGAGCCCTGAAGATACCGATCCATTTGCAGGATTTTAATTAATAACAATAATTTTATCGGGCGTATCTTTGTAACGTTCTATGCGTTTGAGATACGCCTCATTTTTTTCCAAGAGTGGAAACATGTGCTGATGGGTTTGTAACATGTGATTCATATGCTCAAATTTTAATTTAAAATGCTGTGGGCAATAAGGACATTGGTGGATACTATTGGAAAGCTGTTCAGCGCGCGCATAGCTATGCGCTATCCGCCTTTTGTTTTGCTTTTGAATTTTTTCTTTTGTTTCTTTTTTTTCACGTTCAAAATAAGTCGTAGTAAGTGCAGATAAAAACTGGATATGACGTATTTCTGGTTTGTCTAAAGATTCCAAAAGCGGTAGTGCAGTACGAGCTTTAATCGGAGAGTCGGGATTATGCTTTTCTTCGTGGGCTGCAACCTCTTCATAAATCCCGTAAAATGTACATTTTGGAAACTCACAGAGAAATAGTTCAGGCTTTTTCTCTTCTGTTACTGTTTTAATTTGATAGATTTTATGCTTTCTTCGTTCATGATCAGCTACTTGTTTATAGGTTCCATAAAATGGACAATCAGTTGCTGTGCATCGCCATTGCTGATCTTCATAAGTGCCAATTAGATTTTCTATTTCGCTTTTACGTCGTTTTGGATGTGGATTATCCATAGCTGGTGAAAGATAAAAAAACAAAACGGCCATAAAAAATATTTTTATTTTCATATAATTTCTTTACGTAAATAAATTTTAACTGCTATTTTTTTATAAGATATCATCTATTAATGCAAGTAAAATTGTAAAAGTACTTACGGATAGCTAAGTTTTTATATATAATAAAAATGAAAATACTCAATCTGGATATAGCAAACAGAGCTTAATAAATGAATCAACAGCAAAGAACTCTTCTTCATTTGTCTCTTATAAAACCTGCACCAGCTTCTACGCAACGCGTGCTGCAATCTTTGGGTAATAATCTTCACCATATTTATGAGATGTCTGAACAAGATTTTATTAATCTTAAGATTTTGCCTGCAGTAGCCAAAAAGTTAGTTGCGGGATTATCTGATTATATTCTGTTGGATTGCGAATTAGATTTTATTGAGAAATACAAGATTTCCTGGGTAACACTTACCGATCCTGAATATCCAGAACTTCTAAAAAATATTCATCTACCGCCGTTGTTTTTATATCTAAAGGGAACATTGCCTGATGCGCAATCGCTAGCAGTGATCGGTTCTCGAGAAGCTGGCTCGTATGCTCAAAAAGTTATTGATAACATAGTGCCGCAGTTAGTGCATAATGATTGGACAATTGTGAGTGGCGGTGCATTGGGCGCTGATACGATGGCGCACCGTGCCGCATTACATGCCGGTGGAAAAACGATTGCCGTTCTTGGCTCGGGTCTATTAAAGCCTTATCCTCCCGAAAATAAGCAGCTTTTTGAGCAGATAATTCAAAATGGTGGGGCAGTTGTTTCTCCTTTTGCGCTCTTGGCTGATCCGATTCCCGAGCATTTTCCCGATCGCAATCGGATAATCTCTGGCTTAAGCAGGGGATGCTTAGTGGTTCAAGCGGCTGCCAAAAGCGGAGCGCGTATTACTGCCGATTATTGCCTGTCGCAAGGCCGAGACGTATTTGCGGTGCCTGGAAATATGTGGGATCCGTTGAGCGCTTGCTGCCATCAGCTAATACAGCAGGGGGCTAAGCTTACTACTAATGCGGTAGATATTCTGGTCGAATATGGCCAAAAGCCAGTCCAAATGAATATTGAACAGCAGTTGCCGGTGATTAAACCGCTAGAAATTAACCTGGAACAAGACCTTATAGAGAAAAAGATAGTTCAATTATGTGCTACTCCTTGCTCGGTCGATGAGCTTCTTGAGGGAACTGGACTGCCTTTGGTCCAGATGACCGGGCGTTTATTTGACCTGCAGCTCAGGGGGATTATAACCCAAAACATGGCTGGGCTTTGGGAATGCCGATAAGACTTTGATTTTTTAGCTAAAAAGCTATATATTTGAGATATATTTGGTACATTTTAGTAGTAAAATGTGCTTTTAAGAAAGTTATAAACAAGATTCTTCTAAGGATTATCGTATGCCAGTACCAAAAAGAAAACGGTCCCGTGCCCGTAGAGATTCCCGCTTTGCTAATAAAGGTATCCAACCTAAGGTGCTGGCGGAATGCAAAAATTGTAAGGCATCTCTATTGCCTCACCAAGTCTGCAAAAGCTGTGGCCACTATAAAGGTGTTAAAGTTTTAACCACTAAAGCTGAACGTGCGGTTAAACGTAATGAAGCTAAACAAGTGGCACAAAAAAAACACGCAGCCGCTAACACTAACGACGCTCAACCAGCGGAATAAATCTTTTCTAAAAATTGAATAAAATGAGGGATACTTAGTATCCCTTGTTTTGTTTAAAATAGTCCAGATATTCTTTATCTTTTAATGCAAACATGCTAAGGTCATGGGCGGCATTAAATCACGTGATCATAAAGGAGTTATATATGATTAATTCTACCAATTCTTGGAACATGGATAGCCTTACTAATTATGCAAGAAATAACATGATGGCAGTTGGTGCCGGAGTAGCGCTTTTATTAGTGTCAGCGGGCGGCTGGTATACCTATCGTTATTTTGATCTTCAAAAAGAAGAAGCTGCACACACAATTTTAGTTGATTGCTTAGCTCAATATGAAGAAGCTGCGCAAAACAGATCGCAATGGAGTAACGTAATTGCCATGTGCCAAGCTGGTTATGAAAAATACAGCGGGACAAAAGTAGCTCCTTACATAGTAGCAATTCAGGTTGATGCATTACTTGCTGACCAAAAACAACAAGAAGCATTAGAAAAACTTGATCTCATGCTTTCTCGCTTAAGTGCTTCTTCACCACTTTATAATTTATATGCAATGAAACATGCGCTATTGCGTCTTGATATGAATGATCAGACTTTAAAAGAAAAAGGCTTGGCTGATTTAGAAAAATTAGCATTAGACAATTCAAACATTTATAACGATGCTGCGCAATTTTATTTAGGCTTGTATTACCGTGAACAAGGTGAGCAAACTAAAGCTGCAGATACCTGGAAAAAATTAATTGCATTGAATGATTCGATAACTGATGATCAAGGCAAATCTCCTTGGGCAGCATTGGCACAAGAAAAAATCAATGGATTAGCATAATATGCTGCGAAAAGATTCTGTAAGGGTGCGCTTTGCACCCTCACCAACCGGGCATTTGCATATTGGTGGATTACGCTCAGCAATTTTTAATTGGTTGTTTGCACGCCATCATAATGGATCATTTTTATTACGTATCGAAGATACTGATCTTGAACGTTCCAAACAAGAATATACCGACTCAATTCTTGCATCTTTTGCATGGATGCAGATCGATTGGGATGAACCATTAGTAATTCAATCGGAGCGCATTAATCGTCATCGAGAAGTGGCGACACAACTTCTTGCTACTGGCAAAGCATACTTTTGTACTTGTACTCCAGAAGAAGTGGTTGGTCGTTTATCAAAATGTTCCGGGTTTGGTCCGCAATTTATAAAATATGATTGTTTTTTTAAAAAGAGAAAATTTATAGCTAGGTCCGATTTT
>CAYSAX010000061.1:0-7101 GCA_964429045.1 uncultured Pseudomonadota bacterium | reverse complement strand
AAGCTCTGTAGTTGCCTCTCTTACTTTTTTATTAAGAAGTTGTGGATCTCGCTCTTGAATTGATAATACTTTTGGCAATACCATACCACTATTAACACTTCTTATTCCTTTATTATCAAAAAAAACATAGCCATAAGAAGCGTATGGCACATAGCCTAATAACGCACCTAACGTATTCAATCGCTGCATCTGAGCAACTGTCTTTTTACTAATATCATAATATAAGTTAGTTAAAACTTGATTCATATTTTTATTATTACCATACAGCTCTTCAAACTTATTTAAAAAATCAATTTCCATATCATATAGTATGCCATGAAAGAATTGAGGATATGCTTGCTTTACTTGATCGCGCTTTGCTTGATATTCTTGTAATTTTTTTGCATTTTTAAAAACGTCTATCGCATGAACACGCGCTTGTTCTTGTGCCAATTTTTCATCATCAAATCTTTTTATGTCTTTAAACACTTTTTCAGTAACAGTAACTTTGTCTTGCAACAAGTCAGTCTTTATTCGCTTAAGACTCTCTACAATCTGATCTGACGACACCTGTCTATCTTGAGCCCATAGCTTTAATTCTTCTGGATTACTTAATAATATATCGATTGCTTTAATTTTATTATTTAAAGCCTCAAATGTTTCAAATGGGATCACATAAGGAGGTCTACCTAAACCTTTTATAATTAATGTTTGAAAATTTGTGCTCGTTGCTTTTTTGCGCTTATCAAGTTCATTTTGTATTGCACCGATAAATTTCAAAACAAATTCAGTTACTTCACTCGTTGGCATATTATATTTTCCTGCCAATGGTGCTGCAACATCAGTATTATTAAATCGCTGCGCATAGGTAAGTAATGCGTGCAGCGTTTGAGGTGAAAAATATTCAACAATAATTGGGTTACCACCTCTATATTCGTGAATACTTTTTTCAAAGAAAGCATCAAAACGCTGAGCTGACATTGCTTCTTCAAGTTCTGCGCGCGCCTTTTTTAAAGCAAGTTCTTCTTCTCTTTTTTTTGCTTCTGCTCGCTTTTGCTCTGCAATTTTGCGCTCTCTTTCACCCAATTCTTTTTCTGCGCGTTCCTGTTCCGATTTCATTTTTTGATGTTGTATTTTTGCTTGTTCTCGTTGTTCTTCTTCTTTCTTTTCAGCAATGTATAGATCTGCCAAGAGCTGCCCCTGTTGATTTTCACTTAAAGCGCTCCATCGCGCATCATCATTGACAATTCCCCTTAACCGTTCTGCTTCTGTTATCGGTCGATTCATTACGGTGATAGATGTCGCAGTTAACATAAGAAATATAACGCTTAATTTTTTAATATAGGTCATCATCAGGTTACCTCTAATTTTAAGTTTCTTTTCAGCTTAGAATAAAAGACGTGACAAAATGCAATATTTTGAGCCTAACCAACAATTTACAAATACCCTATTTTGCGTAGACTAAACGAGTAAACCCTCTCCTGCCCTTCAATAAAAGAACATGCAATGGATTTGAAAAAAATTAATTTAAAAGATTTTCCTGCTTCTCAAGTACGAAACTTCTCAATTATTGCCCATATTGACCATGGTAAATCAACCCTGTCTGACCGCCTTTTAGAAAAGACCGGAACCCTCTCAGATCGCGTTAAACATGAACAGTTTTTAGATAAACTTCAGGTTGAAAAAGAACGCGGCATTACTGTTAAAGCTCAAACTGCCTCTATGTTTCATGAGCACAATGGGACTATGTATCTACTTAATCTTATTGATACTCCCGGACACGTTGATTTTACCTATGAAGTATCTCGATCATTATATGCCTGCCAAGGTGCGGTTCTTTTAGTTGATGCAACCCAGGGCGTGGAAGCACAAACAATGGCAAATTTCTATCTTGCCTTCGATCAAGATTTAACAATCGTTCCGGTTCTTAACAAAGTTGATATGAGCCATGCGCAGCCTGAACGGGTCATGCGTCAAATGGAAGTACTCTTTGATTTTAAAGAAAAAGAAATTATTCATGCATCGGGTAAAGCGGGAATCGGTATTAACGATGTCCTTAACGCA
Organism: uncultured Pseudomonadota bacterium; assembly: GCA_964429045.1. GTDB lineage: Bacteria > Babelota > Babeliae > Babelales > Vermiphilaceae > BTUB01. Next base: position 5,058 of record CAYSAX010000061.1, on the reverse strand, counting down.
GTTATTGAACGCGTGCCTGCACCGGTTGGCGATCGGAATCAACCGTTAAAAGCATTACTCTTTGACTCATGGTTTGATGATTATCGCGGCGTAATCTGCTTAATCGCTCTTAAAGACGGCATGATCAAAAAAGGTGATATGATCACCCTATCTCAATTGGATAAAGAATACGAAGTACTTGAACTGGGTCTTATGTATCCTGACCAACAACCAATGGATGCACTTTATGCAGGCCAAGTAGGATATTTGATCACTGGTATGAAAACCGTTCGTGAAGCGCGCGTTGGCGATACACTTTACCATACTAAATTCCCCGTTAAACCATTTCCCGGATTTAAGCCAGCCAAGCCCGTAGTATTCGCCGGAATATTCCCGGTTGATTCAAGTGAATTTGAACTGCTGCGCGATGCGATTGAAAAATTAACATTAAACGATGCGAGTGTACGAGTCGAGAAAAAATCATCTCCGGCACTAGGACTTGGATTCCGTTGCGGATTTCTAGGCCTCTTGCACATGGATGTGTTCAAGCAACGCTTAGAACAAGAATATAAAGTAACGGTTATTGCAACCGCTCCGAGTGTGCTTTATAAAGTTAAAATGGCGCACACGAGTGAAATGATTGATGTGGAAACTCCTTCTGATTTCCCAGAAGCTGGTCAAATCGATGAGATTTATGAGCCGATTATTAACGCGACGATCATCGTGCCTAAAACATATTTGGGTAATATCATGACCCTCTGCGATGAAAAACGCGGAGAACAAAAAGAGATGAAGTTCCTCGATGAAGATCGAATCATTCTTAAATATAAGCTTCCACTTAATGAAGTTGCTACCGATTTCTATGATCAATTAAAATCTCTTAGTTCAGGATATGCCAGCTTTGATTATGAAGAAGCAGGATATCAACCGGAAAAACTGGTCAAAATGGATATTCTTTTAAACGGCAAATCAGTGGATGCACTCGCATTGATTGTTCATGCGGACAACGCATATCATATTGGCCGTGCAATTTGCGAAAAGCTTCGCACCGTAATCCCTCGCCAAATGTTTGACGTTGCTATTCAAGCAGCGATCGGTGCCAAAATTATTGCACGTGAATCGGTCTCAGCTCTCAGAAAAGACGTTACGGCAAAATGTTACGGTGGTGACATTTCTCGTAAACGTAAACTCTTAGAGAAACAAAAAGAAGGTAAAAAGAAGATGAAACAAGTAGGAACCGTTGAAGTTCCTCAAGAAGCATTCTTAGCTATTTTAAAGAGATAATTATGAATCATGATTTGCTCGTTCAAGAATTACAAAAATTTCAAACAAGCCAGATGTGCACTGTTGAAGAACGGCACATGATTGCTCATTTTTTAAAATTTGTAGAAACCAATCCTAAGGGCTTTGAACGAGCAAATAGTGGTCACATTTGCAGTTCAGTTTGGATTGTAAATCATGAGCGCACTCATGCTCTGCTTACCCATCACAAGAAATTTGATTTATGGGTGCAGTTGGGTGGCCACAATGATGGTCATTTTGATTGCAAACAAGTTGCTGCTCAAGAAGCATTAGAAGAATCTGGAATTTTAGGTTTAAAATTCTTGAGTGAAGGCATTTTTGATATCGATATCCATGCAATCAACTCAGCATGCGCCTATCATTATGATGTGCGGTATCTCATGCAAGCGCCCAAAGACGCTCATTTTATCGTGAGTGAGGAATCCCATAATCTTGCCTGGGTTCCGTTTGAACAAATCTCACAACAAACATTGTTCGCTTCAGTTTTACGCATGAACGAAAAGTTCAAAAGATATTTTAAATAAAATTGCCTGCCCAAGATAATCGTCTTGAACAAGCAAAAAATTTACTTGAAAAAAACTTTTGAAAATAGTTTTTACTTGCGTTTAATCACATCGCATAGCACAGCAAAAACCGGTGCACTTAAATATATTCCACCAATAGTTCTTGCCATCATTCGTTTATTGTAAAGTACTGTTTTTATCCAGTTATGGTTGCCATTAGCAAATTCAACCTTTCTCAAATAATTATATTCAGTTAATGTAGAAGCCAATAGATATAACCCAACTGAATTTCTTAAATAGCGGCATTCAGTACTCGTAAGAAACGTCCCTATTTTGTCACGCATTGGTTTGGTATTTTGGTATTCTTTTTTTGAAGCAATAACAAGCGGTTCTACAAAGCTTTGATAAAAACTTTTTTCAGGAACTTTAGGTAGTGCAACTTTTTTTTCATCTACTTTTGCTGCAGGCTTTACTGCTACACCTTTTTGTGCTGGAGCTATAGGAGCTTTAGCAATTGGTGGCTGTTGTGCCATTAAGGAAAAAGAAAGGCAAAGCCCTAATCCAAATAATAATTTTTTCATGATGTTCCTTATATTAAAGTAAATTTAACCTCGATTATATTAAAGCAGCTATGAAATTAATCAATAGAAGCGCCCCTTTAGCCAAATATTGCATTGAAGAATAATCGGTTGTTAAGGTAAAGAGGACCTTTAATAGTAATGCATTACTCATCTTGGGTTTGCTCAATGTTGAGTATTTGGGTAGGTTATTAAGTAGGGACCTTAAGCAAAACACGGAGATACCGATGATAGAGCGTTATGACAACAACAATCCACTAGAACATCTTTTTGAAGGTAATATTTATCTCTTTCATGCATTTGATGTGGGTGATGATATTAATTTAGAAAAAGTGAAATCATCAGGCACCGTCGTCCCCCAACCCCTTTCTCTGTCTAAATTCTTCAAAAACTACCATCTACCACTTGCTATTGAGATCCCTGATATTGAAAAAAGCCCCACCTGCATCAGCGCTAAAATTCATAATTTTGGTGCTATCTCATTGCTCTATAAAATCCCGTTTAAGGATACCCTTAAAAACATCCGCCAACAGTTAGATGGCATTGATAACCAATGGGCAGAGCAAAGTTTAATTGATGTTGAAGTTATCTTTAAAAATATTAGTCCATTCATTGCAAAACCTCACTTTTTCCACACAAGATCATCCTATGTAGTAATCCAAGTAGACCCACAACAACAACTTTTGGATATGGTGAAACTCAAAGATGATTATGGTGGTATTATTGCATCGGCATTACGTTTTGAAACTGAAACACTTTCAGAGAACCATAAAAATGAGATTCTTTCTTCAGCAATCGGATACTTCCGGGGAGATCTGATTGTAATCGATACCGAAGCAGCATTTATTTACGATGATGAGTATCAAGATATTTTAGATTTCTTTGAATTTGCTAACCTGCAACACTTAGAGCTGCGCTTCTTTGATCGCACTTTGGAACAGCAGCTTAATTATATTTACGAAGGCCGCGTACGCAAAGTCCCATTAAAATCATATTTCCCCTTCATCGGCACCGTTTCAAAAGGACCAATTGATGATCTTGATAAATTAAAAGTAGATATCTCAGTAATCGCTGAACGTTTAGAAGGTAGCATCAAACTCGCGGGTGAACCGTATTATTCAGAACTGTATTCATTGCTGGTTGAAAAACGCGATCTTAAAAATCTTAAAGATGGTATCGATAAAAAGCTGGCGATTATTAAAGATGTACTTTTTACCTTGCAACACAAAACTGAGGCGATTCGTGAAGACATGCTCACCGTCTCAATTATTGTCTTGATTTGCATTGAGTTGGTAATCGGGGTTCTGAGTTACTTGAAGTGATTTACAATAAAAATCGTTAGACGCTTTTTATTTAACTAAATGATCTTCTAAGACTTTTATTAATTCTCTACTTGCATGATGAATATGGTTAACAATCTGCACATTCGTTTGATTACATCGATTCGCATTAGTTAAATAATTACTAATTTGCTCTTGAATAACTTGTGGTAATGCACACTCACCATTTAAAAAAAGCAATTTCTCAATATTATCAACCTTGAAAAGTCGAGATCTCTCATTAGATTTAAGATCAATAATTGCAAGTTTTATAGTTGCAAGAGCATTCTCTTTAGTATGCTTACAATTATTGATTTGCTCTGCAACAGTATTATTATTACCATTTATTGCAACTGCTTTCTCATTTTTGCTTTTAGCTGTTGCAGTTGGAGAATTATTTTTATACCAAAGATTAGTAATCATTTTTTGTATGTTTAAATAGAAAATACTACCCCTTTTTCATAACCTATTTTGCAACGCTTACTTTAGCCGGACGCAACACCTGTCCTTTAAACATGTAGCCCTTTTGCAGCACTTGAACAACAGAGCCTGATTCATGATCAGCTGATTCAACATTCATAATTGCTTCATGCATATTCGGGTCAAATTGTTTAGTTTCTTTAATTTCAGAAATGCCATGCTTTTCTAAGAACTTATGAAACTCTTTATGGATCAGCGCAAAACCCGCAATAGATTGATCTTCTTTTGCTTGCGCAAATGCACGATCAAAATCATCAACAATCGAAAGAAGATCAGAAAAAATAGAAGATTGAGCAGAAGTAACCCATACTGAACGTTCTCTTTCTGCACGTTTTTTATAGTTTTCAAAATCGGCAGCAGTTCTTAAACAGCGATCTTTCCATTCATCTTTTTGATTTAAACATTCATTAAGTTGTTGGGTAAGATCTGGGTGATTGTTATTTTCTTCGTTCATGGGAAACTCCTAAAACTCTGTATTCTACGTCATTATTTGAGTATAACATCCTAAGGAATCCTGACAACCGTTAGGCTAACTACAAAGATGCTTAAACCCTTTTCTTTTTATGGTAGATTTCTTATACATAAATCATGTTAAAAAAGGAAAGATTATGATGAAGCACGCTGCCAAAAAAAGTATTATTCTTCTGCTACTCAGTCAAACCATCATTCATGCAATTGATAACCCGCATTTCTGGCGCGCTACCAATTTTTTATCCCAGTTTTATGAGCCGCGCTTTGCCTATAATTGGCTGAGCTCTCTTGATGTGTATGTTGGTGCTGGTTCTTCAACAACGGGTAGAGATTTGAATGGACACAAAGTTCCGCTCCTAGATATTTATGGGACACTCAACGCACAAGCATTGGGCATTAATGTCCCCGGTAAAGATTTGTCAAATC
>CAYSAX010000060.1:0-7102 GCA_964429045.1 uncultured Pseudomonadota bacterium | reverse complement strand
ATAGACTTCTCTCCTTGTGAGAGACGGAATTCCATCGGATTATGTTGTTTTTTAATGTAGTGAGGTTGGTAATCTAACAAATCTTGTACCGAAAACCCATAACTTTTGCGCGGTATATCTAAGAGGGTTGCGTCGCTAAGTAATACATAATAATGGGCTATTAAACCCAGTATGTCAGATGAGCTTGCTCCAAAGGTAGTCTTTATTTTTTTAAGTAAGTCAGAGCTGGCCTTTGCATCTTGAGAATGCTTTTTAAATTCTCGGGCGATGGCGCGTGCTGCGAGATTAAAAATAGCAGGAATATCAAGATAATTAGCTGCTGCAAGAAGTGCTAATGGATCAGTGATTTTTATATCTTTTTCTAAGGCAGCAAGTAATGCTTTATTTTTTAAATGCGAGCAATTTTTAAGATTATTTAATAAAGAAATTATTTCTTTTAATGTTGAGTTATCGATGTTTTGTATAGGAATAATTTTGTTTTCATCCATTTCACCGATCATATTTTTTAATGTTTCTGATTGGGTTGCAACATCTTTTTGAATAGGTAAGTAATCTCCTTGAGCACTTGAGAGTGCAACTTCATCCGGTTGAAGCTTGCGGGCTGTTTCTTTTTGAGTTTCGATTTGGACTTCATCAAAAAGCCTACTCCAGTCCATTGAATGAAGAGAATTCAACACAAATAATGTAATTATTATTACTATTCTTTTATTCAACATTTAGAAAATAACCTTTATATGAGGGAACTGGGCTCTTAACGCTTCGATTTTTTTAGGATCAATAGGATTATTTTTAAGATTCAAACCACGCAACTTTGATAAGGATGCAATGATAGCAGGGTCAAAATCAGTGAGCTGATTATCATTTAAATTTATAAGTTCAACATGGGGAGTTAATTCAAAGGTATCTTTATTTATGCTCTTTAATCCCGCTTTATGTAGGTTGATGGTTCGCAAGTTAGTCAATCCCGCTAATTGAATACGGCTTATTGATTGTAAAGGATTATCATTTAAATACAGCAATTTTAGATTATTTAAGCGGGCAAATGCATTAGGGGCAATAACTTCTGAAGTAAGTCCGTTATTATTAAGAGCAAGAGTTTGCAATTTGGGTATTCCTGCAAATGAATAAGAATTGATTTTTTTAATCGCGTTGCCGTGAAGCGAGAGAGATTCGATATTTTGTATTCCTGGCACGCTTTCAAGGCCTTCAAATGATTCTAAATCATAATTTGATAAATCAAGCCATACGTCTTGTTTAATTCTATTTTGAAGATTATTAAAGTCATTTTGCACTTTTGATAAAACTGATTTGGTTGGAATTGCAGCGATTGGCAAAACCTGAGGTCTGTCTGCAGTTACTGGTATAGATGTAGTAGTTGAAGGCAATGCTCCGGTTACTGGTGCTTGTGCACAATATGTTGATCCAATTATTGCAAGAATTGCTAATAATATGCGAATCTTCATTTTAAAATTACCCCATATATAGGCATTTATAGTATTAATATATTCTAATAGTATTTTAATAAATGAGGTGTCCAATATTCAATGAAATTGGAAAAATGGCGTACATCCAATGTTTTTATAGCAAAAGATTCTGAGTGAGAAGTTTAAAGTTCAAGAGAAAATTGGCAGAGCTCACGTTTGTCGCCCGCTTGCGAGGCGCACTCGCCGCGGAGGCGATTTGAAAAAAAATTCCAGCTAAAAGTTTTTAAAAAATGGATTTGAGCGTGGGAATAGTAGGTATTTCCACAAATAAAGCTTTTTGCTATACTCAAAATCATCGCTTGATATCAAGCCACTAAGATTTTATTACTAAGGAACTGCACTATGATCGCACGTATATTAGCCATAATTCTAGGCACGAACAATGCGCGCCAATTGCGCAAAATTCAGCCGATCGTTGATAAGATTAATGCGCTTGAACCCGGCATTAGTGCATTAAGTGACGAGTCTCTTGCAGCCAAAACGGTTGAGTTTAGAGAGAGCCTTGCAAAAGGCGAAACGCTTGATGATATTTTACCTGAAGCGTTTGCGGTGGTACGCGAAGCATCAAAACGAAGAATTGGTCAACGTCATTATGATGTGCAGCTCATTGGTGGGATTGTATTGCATCAAGGAAAAATTTCTGAAATGAAAACCGGGGAAGGTAAAACCTTAACCGCGACCTTAGCTCTTTATTTAAATGCGTTATCTGGAAAAGGGGCGACTCTTGTTACCGTTAACGATTATTTAGCAAAGCGTGACTCTGAATGGATGAGTGCAATATTTACTGCATTAGGATTAACGGTTGGTTGTTTGCAAAACAGCATGAATGACCAAGAACGTAAAGCGCAATATGCGTGTGACGTTATGTATGCAACCAATAATGAACTAGGTTTTGACTATTTGCGCGATAATATGAAATTCCGTTTAGCTGATTACGTGCAACGTGAACTTTCATATGCGATTGTGGATGAGGTTGACTCGATCTTGATCGATGAAGCGCGAACCCCCTTAATTATTTCCGGATCATCAGGCGAAAGTAGCCAGATGTATCAGATTGCAGATAAAGTGGTGCGCCGTCTAACCAAAGGTGAAGATTACGAAGTTGATGAAAAGCAACGCAGTGTCCAATTAAGTGAAAGTGGTAATGATAAGGTTGAAAAAGCTTTAAACGTTCCTAATTTATACGCGGTTGAAAGTCTTACTATTTTACATCACATTAACCAAGCGTTGCGTGCCCATTCATTGTTCAGACTCGATGTTGATTATGTGGTTCGCGATGGTGAAGTGCTTATCGTTGATGAATTTACCGGTCGTATTTTGCCAGGACGTCGTTATAGCGATGGATTGCATCAAGCATTAGAAGCTAAAGAAGGGGTAGAGATTGAACGCGAAACGCAAACCCTTGCAGCGATCACCCTACAAAACTTTTTTAGATTATATAAAAAATTAGCCGGTATGACCGGTACGGCAGCAACCGAAGCTGAAGAATTTTATCGTACCTATAATCTTGATGTTGTTTCTGTGCCTACTAATAAAAAGATGATTCGTGATGATAAAGCTGATCTTATCTTTTTAAGTGAGCAATCAAAATATAGAGCGATTGTTTCTGACGTAAAAGAACGTCATAAAAAAGGCCAACCGGTATTGATCGGTACTATCGCGATTGAAAAATCAGAACTTTTAAGTGATATTTTAACGGCAAATAATATTCCGCACGATGTTTTAAACGCAAAGCATCACCAACGGGAAGCTGAGATTGTTGAACATGCGGGTCAATCGGGTAAAATTACCATTGCAACCAACATGGCTGGCCGTGGAACCGATATTAAATTATCTTCTGAATCAAAAGAAGTGGGCGGATTATATATTTTAGGAACTGAGCGCCACGAAAGTAGGCGTATTGATAATCAGCTGCGTGGACGTTCTGGTCGTCAAGGAGATCCAGGTGAATCACGTTTCTATATCTCATTAGATGATGAGCTGATCCGTATCTATGCAGGAGATACTCTTAAGAAAAATATGGAACGCTTTGGTATGAAAGAAGATGAGATCATCGAATCTTCATTTGTATCTAAAACCATCGAACGAGTCCAAGAGCGCGTTGAAAAACAAAACTTTGATATGCGTAAACATCTGCTTGAGTACGATGATGTATTGAATCAACAGCGTATTGTGATTTACCAAATTCGTCGTGATGTGCTCGAAGGTGATGAGAATATCTTTGAACTGGTGCGCGATATGGTGCTCAAAACAGTTGAAGATGTGGTTTCTCGTTATGTTCCGGCGCGTGCAATTACTGCAGAACAAAAACAAGCGATTTATACTGATATTGCAGCATTAACTGCATTAAAATTATCCGATTTTGAAAATGCCAAATTGACCGGCGCAACTCGTGATGAGTTTGAAGTTGAGTTGGGTAAATTTATTTTAGAAAAATATAGTGCATATAGATCACGTCAAAAACAAGATATTATTCAGAACGCTGAAAAGTGGCTTATGCTGGAAACAATCGATCAAGCATGGAAACAACATATGCTTAACTTGGATCACTTAAAAGAAGGTATTAACTTACGTTCTTATAGCCAAAAGAATCCATTGATCGAGTATAAACGTGAAGCATTTGCAATGTTCCAAGAGGTGATGGAAGATATTCGCCGTATGACGGTGCATCATATTTTCCACTTAAACACTGAACGTTTTGACGAGCATGAGCTTGAGAAGAAACGTGAACGTGAACTTGATGATATTAATTTAATGGCGGGTCATGGAAGCCATGATGGGCATAATCATGATCACGATCATGGCACGCCCGCACAGGCGAAAAAAAAAGAGGACATTGGTAGAAACGAACCATGTTCAAGTGGATCGGGCAAGAAAAATAAAAAATGCCACGGATTAGGTAAGTAAAAAAAGGCCGGCGTAATTGCCGGCCTTTTTAGTTACGGGTTAAAATTAAAATGGCTGCTGAATCGTTGCCGTCATTTTATCATCTATTTTTCTTATAGCATTGCGTACATCTGGCGATGCATTAGATCCAATTGATCTTAACTCTCCAATGTAATCGCTCATTGCATTTTTTAAGGTTGCTATTGCTTTCTTTTTGAGCTCTTCCGTTTTAGCAACTACTTCTTTACCTGTTTGAACGAGTCCTTGTAGTCGTTTGTTTTCAGCGTCACACTTTTCTTCTGCAGCTTTTAGTTTTTTGCTATATTCAGATCCTGTTATTTGGACTGCAGCATATGCTTCTTTTTGTTCTTTAAGTTCTTTAGTAATACTTCGAATCTCTTTTTGAACTGAGGCTAATTCATTGAGGGCCTTTTCTTTTGCTTGTTTTTCACCTTGTGCATCAGTCTCTAATAGAAAAATACGATCGGCTTTTTGATTATCTTCAGTAGTTAAATCTAGGATCTCTTTTTTTGCTTTTTCAAGTTGTGTAGCTTGCTCGCGCACTTGCTTTTCATAGTTTTGATTGGCAGCTAATAAATTATCCATTTTCTTTTGAATGATTTGGCTTTTTTGAGCTTGATCAGCAAATGAACCTTGATTCTTTTTCATCTCATCGATTTGCTTGCGCAGAGATTCTTCAGTTTTTTGAGCAGCTTCTAACTGTTTTTGTGTCGCTTGATAGGTTTGCTTTTCTTTATTAGTACTTTCAATCAGATTTTTCAAACGCAGTTCTAGCTCTTCACGTTTTTTGCCCAATTCATCAATGCGCTCTTTATTTGCACCTTGCGATCCTTGTACTTGACGGGCGAGATCAGTTTTAAGCTTTTCGCATTCCTCAGCTTTTTTAGTTTGCGCTTGCAAAGCTTTTTCTGCTTCAGCCAAACGGGTTCTTAATTCTGCATTTGCTTGTGATGAGACAACATTTTGTTTAGCTAGTGCCAGTTCTTTTTGTAATTGGGCAATTTGTGCATCTTTATCTGCGATTATTTTTTGTTGTGCGACATTTGGTGCTTCTTCTTTAGGCTTTTGTCTCTGTTGCATTAAATCTTTTTTTTCATTTAGTTGTTTTTGAAAGTTTTCTGCCAGATCAGGACGTATTGGTTTAATTTGATTAATAGCTTGTTGTGCTTGATCAAATTTGTCTGCCGCATATGCATCTCTAAACTGCCTGCTAAGATCAGTTAGTGGTTGCATAGCAAAGAGAGAAAGATGTACTAGTAATGATAGTAATCCTATTTTTTTTAACATACGATTCCTTTAAGTTTTTTCTCACTTGCCCTGAGCTTGTCGAAGGGTGCGAGTTTTTTTATCTGTCGCTTGAATGGTTCGACATGCTCACCATGAGCGGTTTATTCCTTGTCATCCTGAGGAGCACAAAGTGTGTCACAAAGGATTAAAATGCTACGCCGAATTTGCCCCATGCCATCCAGCGATTGAGGCCAACGTTGTCTGGTGGAAATTCATATGATCCACCAAGCCCAACAAACATCGGATAGCCACATTCTTCAAACTGATAAGCAAGTGACGCGTAAAACGTATGAGTTAAGGTAGCTGGATGTGCTGCTGATTCTAAATCAAGATCTTCGACGGTAATGACATTGCTTGCATAACCGGCTACGGGAGTACCGGTGCAGTTGCCGCCAAAATCATTATTGATAGTCTGGAATCTGCCGGTAGCGCCAGCTCCCAGATCGATTGCTTTAAGTGCAGCGCCGGTTGGAAAATCGCATTCAAAGCGCAAGCATTCTGATTGGCGTGCAAAGAAGTTATAACCAACTTCAAGCTCAAAACAACAATGCTCAATGATAAAACCGGTATTGAAGGTGCGATAAAAACCGGGTTTTACTTTTATATCCTGGGTTAAAATATCGATACCGGGAGTATGTAAAGTGAGTGCATAAACCGGATCAAGACTATTTGCTGCAAGCTGAGCCTGCGTTACATTTTTATAAAACTGCATGTAACGGCTCCAGGGCTTATATTTTAAATCGAATGAGCGTCGTTCAGTGCGTGCAAAGAAATCACTAATGCTAAAATCAAATTCCCCGCTTACTATGGTATTGCCTGAGCAGCTGCGCCAAATTTCAAGGCCGAATGTACTTCCTAAAATAATTCCCCAGTGATGGTTATGGCCAACGATCGGCTCAAAAAGATTAATTGCTTCAGGGGTATTGCCGGTAGGAATGATTACTCCAAAAAATGAATCTAAATGGCAATCTTCACGGTTTACCGTTTCATAGCCTACACGTAAAGTGATATCACCAATTTTGGTGATGCGATGATGATTATTAGTAGAGAGATTATCAACTCTTCCAAAACACCAGCCTGGTTGTCTAAAAGCAGCTTCGACAGAATCTACTGGTGGTAATGCTTGCGCGGGATCTAAATTGCAATCGGTGTTGCATGGGTTGGGGCAGTTTGCCGGACATCCAGAAGCAACGGGTGCCGGAGATGGGACGACTAATGCACCACCACCATTATTAGCAATCGTTTCAACTAAATTGATTCTATTATGCACCGAAAGAATTGGTACTGAAATACTGATCCAAACTCCTTTACCATTGCACCGTTCATACACGCGCTGCTGATAATTGATCCCGAGACCTGCATAACTATGACGCTGATGGAATTCAACGGTGCTATCAAACGTACCATTTTGGGTGTAGATATTA
>CAYSAX010000059.1:0-7187 GCA_964429045.1 uncultured Pseudomonadota bacterium | reverse complement strand
CCTGAGATAGGCCAACAAAGCCTTTTCTAACCTAATTAGCCAAAAAAAGGCATATTAGAACTCCTTTTTACCCATATTAATTGACAAATAGAAAACTTTTGGCATACTAAGAATAAATGGAGGATTTTATGAAAGTATTCAAATCATTACTTTTACCTATTGCAGCTATAACAGCCTTAATTGCTGGCAATAGCCATGCAATGGAGAGACCTTATAATTATCATCATCAATTCAAAGAGAAAGCTCAAAAAGACCTACTGATCGAAAGCAAGATTGTTGATGAGTCAACAAAAAAAATTCTTGATAGTACAACCGCAACAGATATTTCAGACGTTGATTGTTCTGAACTGCCAGAAGCGGCTCAAAAAGATCTTAAGCGATTTCCTCGTGGATTATCGCGAGTACGTATACTTAAAGAACATAATTTGGTAGTCAAACAAGAGCTAAATCGAATCGTTGGAGCTCATATTATTAACACTTGTGCGCAGGCAAATAACCTATTAGTTCAAGCCCCCGATAAGAAATTGTATTACGACAAAAATAACCAGCCGCTGGTAGTCATGCCCAAAGTTAATGCAATAGATAAAGCGTATTCTTTGGCACAAATTAAGGATCTTTATAAATTAAGTAAATTAACGGGATATTGCGACTTTCATAACGCAAACATCTTTAATACTGCGAAAGGAATCGCAGTAGTAATCGATACTGAAGAAAAAAGTTTTGAAGAAAGTGATATTAAGACATGGCACATTAGAAACTTTCAAAAAGTAATCTGTTCATTAACGATGGAACCTGAAGCACGCAAATGGCTTAATACTAAAATTGCTAAATTAGCAACCAAGCAAACTGAAGAAGAAATATTCGATGCAATTGCGGTCTTTGATACAGCAACCACATTGCTTGATACTTGCGCAGTTTCTTAAGATGGAGAACATATGAAGTTATTCAAAAAATTACTTTTACCCTTCGCCGTTATAGCAGCCTTCACCGGCACTAGCCAAGCTATGGAAAAACCTGCCATAAAATATAGCGATCCTATTGAAATGTACAATAGTCCTGAAGATTATAAAATCAGTGCCAAAGTTGGTGAAGAAGAGATCGGATCAATCTCATATATTTTAGAAAAACGCAAAGCAAAGATGCTTCTTTTCAATGTGAACAAAGCTTATCGCAACGATAAAGCAGAACGCGTTGGCCAACATTTATTTCAAGCATGCGTGAATGATGTGGTTGCTCATGGCTATCCACAATTAGAGTGGACTGCTAATCCAACCAGTGATTTAAAAATTGATACCATAGTCATGATCTATGAAAAAATGATCAAAAAATTAGAAAATGCTGATTCATATCGCTTCACCAAAGGCGAAGAATATGGCGTCTATAATCCAAAAGTTAATATGAAGCTCATTTTTAAAAAGACATAAATGGAGAGTAATTATGAAAGTATTTAAAAAAATATTATTACCAATTATCGCTCTCACCGCTTTAGCTGCTAGCAATAGCAATGCAATGGAAAGTCCTGATAAATATTTGTTTGCTAACTATAGCAAACAATTTACTGCTCAACCATTAAATGAGTATCAGGTTAATGATGAACTCAAGTCAGCCCTTGATGAACGTTTTCAAGGTAGACGAATTATTCATAATTCTTTAGTAAGTAAGACAAGAAAAGTTACTTTGAATGGTAAAGACTATTACGTGAAACTTGAAACCAGCCGCGTTATTGGCGCTGAGCTTATTAATGAATTAGCACAAGAATATGGCCTTAATACCGTTAAAGCACTTGATAAAAGAATTTATCAAAGTGCAGCTGGTGAATATGTGGTGGTTCCATCCATTGAAACAACAAATGATCCATTTTCACTTAAACAAATAAAACATATTTGCAAAGTGATTAAAAAATCAGCATATGTCGATACACATCGTGAAAATATTTTTAACACCAAAGAAGGCGTTACTTATTTTCTTGATACGGAAAAAACTGCATTTGCCGATGCCCATTCGCTTAAAGAATGGCAAACAGAAGATTTGCAATCAACGCTGGGTGTACTTAAAATGCAATTTCCTATGACCGATGAAGCACGTGCATGGCTTACTAAAAAAATGAACCAAAATATAAAAACTGGTTGTTGTTAAATAAATGCGGAAGAGTTATGAAATTATTAAAAAAATTACTTATACTTATTGCTGTTTTTGTTGCACGCAATAGTTATGGAATGGAAAATCCAAATAAATATCTTTTTAATAATTATAAAGAAAGATTTATTCCTCAGGAGCTTGCAAAACATTATCTGGAAGATGGTCTTTTAAAAAAAGAGCTTGATAAGCAATCTCAACACGGCCCGCTCATTCCAGCGCACGATAATGTCAATAAAATTGAGATCAATGGAAAAGAATATTATCTTAAATTAGATACATCGCGCATTATTGGAGCTGCTCTGGTTAATGATCTTGCTCATGAATATAAATTAAAGGTAAAAGCACCTCTTAAAAAAATATATCGCGCTCTTGATGGTACAGAATATTGCCTTGCTCCCGTTATTCCACAGGTAAAACGTCCTTTTTCGCTTCTGCAAATGCGAAATATTTATAAAGTCATAGAAGTAGCTGGATTTGATGATGCTGGTTGTAGCAATATTATAAAGGCTCCAGATGGTACCGTATATTTCATTGATACTGAAGAAAAAAGTTTTATAGATGTAAAAGATCTTACGCAATGGAGCTCTGAGCAAAGAGCATTAACATTAGATACTCTTAAAGAGACTACCGAGATGACGGATACTGCTACTGCATTTCTTTCACGTAAAATTACAAAATTAAACACTGCCACTTGTTAAAAATTTATAATTTTTAATCAACTGATATACTCAATAAAAAATTATTTTTAAGAGATATCGTGAATACATCAAAGCCATTTGCAGAAATTATCGAATCTTCATTACAAACTTTTACCGGTCAATGCTGGCAATGGAATAAGACTCCTCAATTTGGTTCTTTAGTCATTGTTGAGAATGGCCTCACTCCGATTTATGGCTTGGTTTACCAGATTCAAACCGGTTCAATGGAACCAGGTAGATACCCCTTTCCCTATCAAAAGACCCATGAAGAGCTGATGGCAGAACAGCCTCAAATTTTTGAGTTTTTAAAGACTAGTTTTTTCTGTCTTGCTTTGGGATACGAACAAAAGAGTAAAATCCACTATTTAATGCCCCCAGAACCCCCTAAAATTCACTCATTTTTGACAATTGCCAGTTCCGAACAATATAGGCTCTTTTTTGCACAAAACAGCTATTTACCCCTAATTTTTGGCTATTCGGGCCCTATAAACATAGATGAGCTGCTTTTAGCCCTATTAAAGGGTCAAAATGAGCAAAAAATCCTCAAAAATGAAGATTTAACTGACTTTATTCATACCTATTCCATCCTGACAGGAGGGGATTATAGGAGACTTAAGCTATTCCTATCTCGGACTGAAAATATTCTATCAAAATAGCCTTATTTATTGACAAATAGAAACATTCAGATAGACTTATAAAGAGTAGAAAATAGGGGTAAAAAATGGCCCTAGAAATGGAGGTTTTAATGTTAAAGAAATTACTATTATCGAGTTTTTTTGGATTATCATTCGTGTCATTACATGGCATGGTAGTTGCACCTAAAATCAAATACGAAGGCCCTCAAATAACTTACAGCAAACGCGATTTTGAGATTAACGCACTTGATGACAATTTTGAAATAGGTTCAATTATGTACGAGCTGCTTCCGTTAATAAAAACTGATATTTCTCTTTTTGAAGTTAATAAAAAATATCGTAACAATAAAGTGGAATATGTTGGTCAAAATCTGTTTCAAAGATGTATTGATCACGCTCTTTCACGCCAATGTCCGTTAATTACCTGGACAGTGATTCCGCAGGATAAAGAAAATCTTGATCTTGAAACAGTCTGTTTAATCTATGAAAAAATGGTAAAAAAATTAAAAAATGCGGATAACTTCACATTTGCTAAAAGTAAACCTTATGGCTGTCCGTTAAAAGTCGATATGACTTTATCGGTAAAACAATAAGTGGGAGGTTAGGATGTTAAAGAAATTATTACTATCAAGCATACTCGGATTATCATGTGCGGCATCACACGCAATGCAAAGTCCAAGACCTGAAATAGTTTATGAAGGGCCGCAGCCATCGATCGATAATAAAGAAATAGAAATTAATGCGAAAGATGAAGATGATTTTGCTGTCGGCTGGATCATGTACAAATATCTTGCCAATCAAAAAGTGGAAATTACGCTTTTTGAAGTCGATGAAGATTTTCAAAACAATAAAAAACAACACCGTGTAGGACAAAATCTATTTGAGCGATTAGTCACCGATGCAATTGCTCATAACTGCACTCACGTTTGCTGGACAGTTAATCCGGTAGGAAATCTAGAGACACACACCCTATGCACGATTTATAAAAAAATTATTAATAAATTGCCTCATTCATCTGAGTATATCGTGAGTGAAGGCGATGCCTATGGACCTGGTTTTAAAAAAGTTGATATGACGTTAACACTCAAAAAAACGGAGAACCTATGAAAAGAATAGTAGCTCTTATCGTTTTTTTATGCATCGGTTTTATCAGTAATACCTGCCCTATGGAGCAACCAGTAGCAGTAAAAGATAAAACAATAACTTTTGTACAACCGTACCGCACAACCAATCATTTTAAGATTTGCGCTTACCTGAATGGGACCAAAATCGGTTCTGTTAAGTACCGCGAAGAAGATAATAACGATTGGTATTTTGCAAAATTAACCGTTAATAAAGAGCATCGCAAAACAGAAAACAAAGTTGGATTTAACTTATTTTCTAAAATGATTGAGCATATAGGCACGCATAATCCAAAGCGTATACATTGGTATGCAATCAGTATCGAAAAATATGAGAGTCCTGCATTAGATATAGTTGTAAATATTTATAATCATATGATTGCAAAGCTTAAACTTACTAACATTACTTCAATTGAACAGTATCGAACTTCAGCGTTCATGGCGTTAAACTTTAATAAAGGGGTTATACAATGAAAAGAATCATAACACTGATTGCTTTATTATTCATGGGTATTCCTGCGGGAATACTTGGTATGCAAGCACCTGAAGCTAACAACATTAAGGCCGTCACCTTTGATAAACCACATACCTTTAAAGGTAAAACTTTAGAAATCAATGCGTATGTTGATAAAAAAAATGTAGGCCATATTCATTATGAAATGGATGAAGAAGGCACGTGGTACATACAAGAGATTTTAGTTGATAAAGAATATCGCAACTCAAATAAAAAAGTAGGATTTACTCTCTTTAGACGATGCATGAAAAAGATACTTATTAAACAGCCCCAAAAAGTATATTGGTGGGTTTCTGGTATAGCAGAAGATAGCCCTGACCTAGAAACACTTACTGCCATTTATGAAAAAATGGTTTTAAAATTAAATTTAAAAAATTGCAAACTTACTAAAGATAATTATGACACGATAACCTATATGGAATTGGAATTTAATAAAGTTAGTTAAAAGCTCCCGCGGCCAAACAAGCAATCAATCATATAAAATTAGACAAATTGCCTCTAGCACTTACAATACTATAATCAATTTAATTATATTATCTTTAATGTTTTAACATTAAGGAATACCTATGAAATATTCTTTTTTAATTCTACTGATCCCTTTCTCATTCGCCACGATGTATGGAATGGCGGCAAAAGAAAATATCCCTCTGGAAGAGATAAAAGTTAAACTCTCAAAGCCTGAATATGATAAATCATTTAATGATTATACTATCCATGCTCTTTATAAGGGAGAAAAAATCGGCCACATCAACTATGGTCCATCCAAAAATCCGTATGTCCCTGAAGGAACATGGGCTATTAAAAGTATCCGTGTTGACAATGCTTTTCTAAAACGAAAAGTTGGCTTTCAACTCTTTTCAGCAGCAATCTCTCTTTTACGTGACAAAAAAGTTCCCACTATTAATATCGTAGCGGTTCCACGAATAGAATCATTAAATGCGGATATTCTCACTAAAATCTATTTAAAAATGATAGAAAAAATAGATCCTAAGTTATTAGCCATCACAGAAATAAGACCATGGCCTTCCGATGATAGGTTTAAACAGATTCTAATTCATCTCAAAAAGAAATAATCCTCTTTAAATTTAAGCCAATGCGCATATAATAGCTTATATCATTGATGTATTCTAATCCGCTCGTGCTGAGCCTGTCGAAGCATTCGAGCATTTTTACATACCCTTCGACAAGCTCAGGGCGAACGGGTCAAGGGAAATTTCAACATGGTTTTTGGCTTTATAAAAAAAACATTCGAAAAAATTTACAACACCGTCACTTCTCCTATCAAAGCACTTTTCGCGCGCCCAATTGATGAGCAGGTAATCAGAGAACTTGAGACGATCCTTTTAAGCGCCGATACGGGAATTAAAACAACCCGCCTCATTTTAGATACAGTAAAAGCAGCATGGCAAAAGGGAGACATTAGCCAAGGCTCAGACCTTAAAGCTTTATTAGAAACTGAACTTATATCGATTTTGAAATCCCATCCTTATGAGATTAAAGATCCGCTCTTTGTATTAGTGGGCATCAATGGCAGTGGCAAAACCACCGCTGCAGCAAAGCTCGCATATTTTTACAAGCAACAACATAAACGGATTTTATTTATTGCGGCCGATACCTTCCGCGCTGCCGCAGTTCAACAGCTAGAATCGTGGGCACAGCTGGTTGGGGCCGATATTGTAACGGGTAAAGAAGGCCAAGATCCAGCATCAGTTATTTTTGCGGGTATTCAAAAGTTTAAGCAAGAAAATTACGATGTACTTATTATCGATACTGCCGGCAGATTGCAAACTAAGATCAATCTCATGAAAGAGCTTGAAAAGATTAAACGAGTTATCACCAGCCAGCTTCCGTATAAAAAAATAACTACTCTTTTAACCATCGATGCGATGCTCGGGCAAAACTCATTTGAACAAGCAACCCTCTTTCATGAGAGCACGCCTATCGATGGCGTGATTCTAACCAAAATGGATGGCACCGCAAAAGGCGGCATAGTCTTTGCCATTACCAACGATCTTAAAATTCCCATCGCCTATATCTCATATGGAGAAAAGCCGGAACAGTTTAAACAATTTGATAGCAA
>CAYSAX010000058.1:0-7232 GCA_964429045.1 uncultured Pseudomonadota bacterium | reverse complement strand
GGCTACCTCGTAGGATCAAGTGCCTGATGGCATTAAAACCACGTTTGAAAAATTGGGTATACCTCAAGCGGAACAGAAATTTTTAGCAGGCGTTGGTGCGCAATATGAATCAGAAGTGATTTATAAACGCTTGCAAAAAAAATGGGCTGATCAAGGAGTGGTATTCACTGATATGAGTACTGGGCTGCGCGAGCATCCAGAGTTAGTAAAAAAATATTTCGCACAGATTATTCCTGCTCATGATAATAAATTTGCTGCCTTGAATAGCGCTGTTTGGAGTGGTGGCAGTTTTGTCTATGTACCCAAAGATGTGAAGATCGATATGCCGCTTCAAGCATATTTTAGAATTAATGCACCCAGTATGGGGCAGTTTGAGCGGACATTGATTATTGCAGAACCGGGCAGCTTTGTGCACTATGTTGAAGGATGCAGTGCTCCGTTGTATCGCAAAAACTCATTGCATAGTGCTGTTGTGGAATTAGTTGGATTACCTTCATCTCATATTCGCTACACCACAATCCAAAACTGGTCCCAAAACGTTTACAATTTAGTCACTAAACGAGCAGTTGCGCATGAACGGGCAACGGTTGAATGGGTTGATGGAAACTTTGGTAGTAAAGTTACCATGAAATATCCCTGTGTAATTTTAAAGGGTGCGCATTCTAAAGCGCAAATCATTTCTATTGCGGTAGCATCAAAAGGACAACATCAGGATTCTGGGGGCAAAGTAATTCATTTAGCGCCCAACACCAGTTCACATATTGTTTCAAAATCGATCTCTAAAAATGGCGGAAGAGCCAGCTATCGTGGGCTATTAAAAATTTCACCACACGCTCACAATGCTCATGCACGAGTACAGTGCGATGCTCTTATTTTAGATGAAAATTCGCGTTCAGATACGTATCCAACGGTTAAAGTTGATAATTGTACTGCCGATGTTGGCCATGAAGCAACAGTAAGCAAAATTAATGATGAACAGATTTTTTATTTGATGAGTCGCGGTTTATCTGAAGTTGCAGCACGAGCTATGATTGTAAATGGATTTATAGACGCATTTGTAAAAGAGTTGCCGATGGAATATGCGGTTGAAATAAATCGATTGATTGCCCATGAAATGGAAGGATCAATTGGATGATTATTGTGGCGCATGATATTCAAACGCATCATATTATTCAAACAGATGCTCAGTATGAAACTACCTGGCATGTTCAAAATCAGGCACAGTTGAAAGTCCTGCTGGAATTAAGAGGCAATGTTATAACTACTATCACCTGCATTCTTGAAGAGGGCGCTCTTTTGGAATTGATTCCCATAATTCTTGAAGGTGATATGAATGAATTGCATATTGCGGTGCATCTTGCCCAATCTGCTCATGCATTCATCAAAGGTACATATGCATTGAGCGCAACACAAAAAAGTATCATTCGTGTTAATCAGCATCATCAAGGTAAAGGATCGGTAAGCCATGTTATCATTAATGGTGTGGCTCGTGATGCTGCCCAGGTTGATTATGCAGGCATGATTAGTATTGAAGAGAGTGCAGGCAAATCAGTCGCCTCACAAGAAAACAAAACAATTTTATGGTCTGACACTGCTAAAGCACAATCGATTCCAAGCTTAGAAGTTAAGACTAATGATGTGCAATGTGCACATGGAAGTGCAATTGGGTATTTAAATAAAGAGCATATCTGGTATGCGCAAACGCGTGGCATGAGTATTTTACAGGCGCAGCAACTTTTATTAAAAAGCTTCTTTTGCCAAACACTACCTGATTCAATTGATGGTAAGATTATTACTGAGCTCACTCAAAAAATTGTTGGATAAAAGGATGAGTATGAATATTGCAAAAGATTTTCCGTTACTCAAAAAAAAGGTGAATGGTAAAGATCTCATTTATTTTGATAATGCTGCTACCAGCCAAAAGCCGCAGGTAGTTATCGATGCACTTACCAAGTTTTATACTGAGCATAACAATAATATTCATCGTGGCGTATATCAAACTGCTGAAGAAACCACACAGATGTATGAAAATGCTCGTGCTACCGTTGCACAGTTTATCAATGGGCAGTCAGATGAAATCGTTTTTACCAAAGGGACGACTGAAGGGATCAATTTTGTTGCACGTGCGTGGGCCGCGCATAATCTTAAAGCAGGCGATGAGATTGTCTTAAGTGAGCTTGAACATCACTCAAATATCATTCCCTGGATTGTACTTGCGCAAGAAAAGCAGATAAAAATAAATTATATTCCGGTCAAAGCAGATGGAACTTTAGATCTTTCACGATTACATTCAATTATTACTTCCAAAACTAAATTGGTCTCTTGCCTGCACATAAGCAATGCACTCGGAACACATATCGATATCGATACCATTATTGCGGCAGCGCATGATTTTGGCGCAAAAGTGTTAATCGATGCTGCACAATCGATTGCTCATATACCAGTCGATGTTAAAAAACTTAAAACTGACTTTCTGGTTTTTTCAGGCCATAAAATGGGTGGGCCCACCGGTATTGGCGTCCTATATATTAAAAAAGATCTTCATGATCAAACCCAGCCTTATCAATTTGGCGGTGGAATGCCCTATGAAGTTGATTATCATTCAGTATCATTTGCGAAAGTTCCTCATAAGTTTGAAGCGGGTACTCCTGCGATTGCACAAGCGATTGGGTTGGCTGCCGCAATTACTTACTTTAAAAAAAATATTGATTTTGCTCAGCTTACAAAACATGAAGCGCAGTTATGCGCACGGATGATTGAAGGGCTATCAAAGCATAAAAAAATTCGCATTCTGGGACCCATTGAGCAATTTAAAAAAACGGGCCATTTAGTGAGTTTTGTGATAGACGGTATGCATGGGCATGATGTTGCAGATTATTTGGGTAAACAGGGCATTTGTGTTCGTGCAGGCCACCATTGTGCACAACCATTAGCAAAAAAAATGGGATATGTTGCATCAGTGCGCGCTAGTTTTTATGGGTATAATACACTCGAAGAAGTTGAAAAATTTTTGAATCTGATTACTCTGCTTGTATCCCAATAACATCTTTTTAAAGGATCTTCATGAAGTATGGCAGATTAGTTTTATCAATTTTTTTTAGTATTTCGTTGGCAAGTTTTAGTGATGCTTGCGAAAGAAAATATACACTTGAGAATTTTATTCCCTATTTGACTGCTGAGTTTATTCAACAGCGAGTGAGCGCAGTTGCTGATCAAATTGATGCTGATTATAAAGATGTTAAAAAAATTACTTTGTTATCGATACTAGAAGGTGCAAAACCGTTTACTAGAGATTTACAAGCAGCATTGAAATCAAAAACAGAAGTAGTCGAAATCACTGCAAAAAGCTATGAAGGAACTGAATCGGGAAATCTTACTATTACCGGCTTAGAGGGGGTTGATCTAGAAGGCAAAACGGTCATCGTTGTTGATGATATATGCGACACCGCTAAAACACTTACCGTGCTCCTAGAAAAACTTAAAGAAAAACAAGCGACTAATATTAAAACGTGTGTTTTTGTCATGAAAAATACAAAAAGAAACACTTCAAAATACAGACCAGATTATTTGGGCGCTGAGATTGAAGACAAGTTTGTAATAGGTTACGGTCTTGATTATGATGGAGCGTATCGTGATTTATCTTGCGTAATGGCTTTAAAAAAGTAGCGCGGCATAAAATTTATGAAATATACTAAATTATTTTTCTTACTATTCATAGGGTTCACATCGGTTGCAATTAATGCTTCTCAAAAAGATGTAACCAAGCCAGGTACTTTTGATCCTGAAATTGGAGCCCGTTTATTTATTAATGGTCGATTTAATCCAATCGCACGGTTTTTAATTTTTGCACCCAGGGGTGGCATAAAGAAAGAACTCGTAAATCGATTTTCAAATTGTTTAATTCCATCTAAGCAGGAAGTGATTGAAAAAGCTTTAAATGCCACTGGTTTACCTAATCGGGAAATTACTTCTAAGCTGATAGCTTTTGCAAGTTGTATATTACTTGAAGCATATAAAAGATATCCTCAGATTTTAAATGATGCGCACTCAAGCTATGTTAACCAAAGGCGATCGGCAGGAAATCAGCTGGAAGCAGCAGATTTAAGACCAGAAAATGCTCCAATAAGTGTAAAAAAAGAAGCCAGAGATTTAGCATTAGTTGCTGCAGGAAAACAAGCAACATATGATTGTGGTAAATTATATGCCATTTACTATCTTCGCTCTAAAATGGATCCATACTTAAATAAGGCCGTGCAAAAATATAAATTTTTACAATCTATAGATACCTCTCATTCCCAAAGTGCTGCTGCTGTGCGCTATATTGCTAACAGAGTTGTGCATGGCACACTCGAGATGGGATTTGATGCAGGATATAATTTTCTTAAAAAGCAGTTCTAAATACTACATAACTAAGGAATAATAAACATGAAAAATATTAAACTGTTTGCTTTATTGTTATTTGTTGGCTCAGTAGCCGCTCATCCGCAAGGATTACTTGATCGTTTTCTCTATAAACGGATTGAAAATGCATTGATTGGTGTTCCTGGAGTTGGGATTGCTAAAATATTAAAGCCCAGTGAAAATGAACTTATTGATAAACTTCCGGAATATAAATTAGCAAAAACACCAATGCCATTTGGTCATCATTGTCATTTTACTGCTGCTGGAATTGCAAAGGCTGCCGCTGCGTTAGTAGCACTACGATGCAATATGATTGAAGCATTAGCAAAAAATTATAAAACAAGAGGAACAAGCATGCTTCCTTATGTGCAGGTCCGCAATACGGTTTTGGCAGCTACTGGACACGATATTTTTAAAGATTATGTTGTCGATACAGTGCAAGATGTAATTACTGATAGATTGCCTGAATCAATAACCGAAAGAAAAGTTCATCCAGCACTCAAATGGGTTGCAGCTAAAGCTGGCAATGCAGCATTAGGGTTTGCATATGATAGAACAGCGGGTCGCCTAGTCAAAGTTGGCTTGATTCGTTTTGCTGGTATAAAAATTTAACTTTTAATTAATAGACATCTATGACGCGCAAAATAGTTTTACTTTTTTTGATCTTAAACATTTCATTGATATGTGCTCAAGAACCTCAAGTACAAAACGATGTACAAAAGTTTCACGAGACAATAGAAGATGAGAGTGGTTTTTTTGAAAATAAAAAACAAGCTATTTTGCGCCTCTATTTAGCCACACGCCGGACGGTAAATCCGTTTGTAGTTAATTTTGCGCTTGTACGTTGTGGCATAAAGGACCCGAAGACTAAAATGGTTGCGCATGCGGTGGTAAATAGTGTTACCCATATTGCAGTTCACAAAGCACTCGATCCTGAATTAAAGTTAAGAAAATTAATACCAGGAGCATTATTATTTGCTGGAGCTGAAGCGGCAAAAGAAAAGGCAAATGAGCTACTTGAAAAGCATGTCACGTATTCAATTTCATATCCAATGCTTGAAATGCTAGCTTTAGACAGACTAATTGTAGATGCACGTAGTATTTGGGATGGTCCTGAAATAAGTAGACAAAAGTTTTTAGATTTTTTAAAAGCAGATCAACAAGTAAGCCAGCGATTCAAATCTGATGCTTATTCTGCTCAGGTAGGAAATTTAAAAACGAGTTATGCTCCTGCTGATTTGAAAGTGATAATAAATTCTTTAAAAAGACAAAATGAAAGAAAACCACGCGTAGGATCTATTGCAAATGCGCTGAGTGCTGCTCAAAGTTTATTACACTATGAACAAGGCATTGTGCATAATATAAAAGATGTGGCTATTTGTTATGCTAAAGGTAAGATAGAAGCAAAAATTGATGAGCCAATCGATTGGGCAATTGAATATATTCAAAAGTAATGAAGTTCAGAGTAGTATTTCTTATAATTTTTTGTGCAATACCGTTTTACACGAGTACTAAGACTCGTTTTGTACCGCCATCATTATTCATGCGTTTTGTCTATTGGATGGGGCAGGGATCTATTCCCGATATTGCTAAATTTCTGATTAAATATAGTTATGATATTTCAGTTCCCGGTACCTATATAGTTGATTATGGGTCTGAAGCAGTTTATGCCGGGTTTACCCGCGGGCCTGATAAAATACCCCATGAACTTGCCAAATATTTGTGCGCATTAAAAGCTTCTTATTTGGTAAATGATTGTATTGATTGTTTGAATTTAGACTATCCGACTGTAATAAAAAAAAACAAATATTTGGACATATCGTTCTGTTTCATTCGTCCTTTTTTGGTGAAATCGTTAATCCGTTTAAGCATTGATCTGCTCGTAGATGCTATTCTTGAAACAAATGAAGAGAACGAAGACGATTTCTTAATGGATAAATAATCAAAGCAAAATTTTTCTATTAATTAATGATCATTGTTGCTCTCTTCTTTTTTATGTTATGCATTAAAATATAAATGGATGATAGTTAAAAAAGGAATTTTGTAATGAAAGCAGCGGTTAAAAAAATATTGATTTTGTGCCTTTTAATCGGGGCATTTATTTTTCTTTTTTATTATTTTCGACTCAGTGATTACTTTACTTTGCAAAAGCTGCAAGACAATCATAAGTATCTTAAAGATTTTGTGACCCGTCATTATATACTTTCGGTCATAATATACATTGGTTTTTATAGTATTACCTTAGCCTGCGGGTTACCGGTGGTCATGCCGTTAGCATTAATCGGTGGATTTTTATATGGGGTGGTTTTTGGATTGCTCTATGCGGGTGCCAGTTGTTTAATAGGGTCAATCGTTTCTTTTTTAATATTGCGCTATATTGTTGCTCATTGGATTCGGGGATGGCACAATGAGCGTATTGAAAAATTTAATGCACAAGTGCAGAAATATGGATATAGTTATTTGCTTATTTTACATTTCTTATCAGTAATTCCCTTATTTGTGATTAACTTATTAGCCGCTGTTGCAAAAGTTAAATTAATAACGGTAATGTGGGTGACTATTTTTGGAACGTTACCGCTCAATCTTTTATGCGTAATTGCCGGGCAACAGTTAAGCACGATTCATTCTTTTAAAGATATTTTTAGCCCTACGATTATCATACTGCTCTTTATTCTTGCTTTAGTAGCAATCGCTCCGTTGATCTTTAAAAAATTGCGAGGCTCCTTTGGCATCTAACATTAATTGGTCTAAAAAAAGATTAATTTTGGGTTGTGCATTTATTCTGGCAGTCTTGGTTGCATGGAAGATGGGATTACATTCCTGTCTTACCA
>CAYSAX010000057.1:0-7690 GCA_964429045.1 uncultured Pseudomonadota bacterium | reverse complement strand
ATTATTTGTGGAATTGGCAAGAGAAAGATTCCAAGAATACGTTAAACAAATATATGAAAAAAAAGGGATTACGCCAGAGATGGTTGATGCTCAAATGGATTGGGCAAAAGAGTTTCTGAATAAGGAAATAAAAAAGACTGCCTTTGAGAAACCAACCGCAGCATTGAAGCGTGAAATTGAAGGTGTTGCACAAGAGATGGGTTTTGCAAAGCCGGTTTTAAAAAAGCTACGCAATGGCCATGCGATGCGTGCGCGTGACAATGAAGTAATGTATGACCCAAAAATGGTTAAAAAGATGACTCCTTCGCCTCGCCGCCGCAAAGCAGGATGGGCTCATGAACTTTTTCATAATCATCATGGCGATACCATAAAAATGATAGCTACAGCACGTGCATTCGAAGTTGCAAAAAAAGAAGATGCATACACACCCAATTCAAAAAAAGCCATTTCAAGAGTGTCTGAGGTATTTGCTGATCTCAAGCGCGTTCACGAGAATATACGCTCCATTTTGAACGATTGTGGAAACGCCAAATGAAATTTAATAATAATCCTGTTGCGAGTTCTCATCCAGCAGATAGGCATCGACATGCTCAAGCAAATCTTATGATTCAGTTTCATGATGAATTTGCACGAGAACAGGAAAGAAACGTAAAACGAAAATTGATAGAAGCATTTGACGCAGTTGAACAAGCAGAAAAAATCTCAGATTGAACTCATCTGAAGCTTCTGTTGCTTGAAAAGAAAATGGTTCACGTAAATTAAATTTATGTGTGAAAAGAATTTGAACAATTAATATCATAAGCATTTTGATAAACGCGATGACCAATGGCTTAAAGTAGTATTGGAAATTAAACAATTTATTTAGCGAAATTAAAAACACCGCCATTAAGTTTATGCAGGTAATGCAAGATTAATTCTTTGTGCTCTCTACCTAAGATCGTTTTTTTAGGAAGAACTATTTCGTATCGGGGATAGGATTGATCATAACTACTTTCAATGCGGTGGCAGGAGATTTTTAGGCCTGGGAGCTCTTGTTTAAAAATGCCATCTACATCCTTAAAAAATTGAGCACGTTCTTGTAATTCTTTTTTTGCTTTATCTTCTTTGCTTATTGGTGGTTGTGATCCAAAGAGCGTTATTGAAATTAATAAACTTGAAAGTAAATATTTTTTAACCATAGTTTTTTCCTTTTTTTAAGTAATCTTACTCGTTTTATCCAATAAAAAAAGAGAGTGCATTGCTACACTCTCTTTTTTTGATTTGAATTAAATCAATTTTTTATGGACGGATATCCATATTATCAAGTTGTGGATCTAAAATACCATTGCTATCTAATGGTGCAGGTGCGCCGGGCAATGTCCAGATACGAATTGGAGTTCCTGCTGGAAGGCCACTATAGTTAGCGCCTACGCCACCATTACTACGTGCATAGTTTGAAATATACGCAGTAAATGCAGCTGGAGCGTTATCAAGAATTCCGTTTGTAGTATTGCCAACGATTTGATTATTGGTAATAACATTAGCAACAGAAGGACAGACGCATCCAACTGGTGCCGTTGCACAACATACAGGATCTCCTGCAAGTATCCCAAAGCCACTATTTCCATTACTTACTGAATTAGATAAAACGCTATGAGCTTGCGATATAAATTTAAATCCGCCGCTAATTCCTGCGCCGATATTACCTTGTGCAGTACAATTATTGAAAATGTAATTGTTATTTACCGGAGTACCAAAAGCGGTTGGATTACCAAAGTTAGTATCAGTTGTATAACCCCATGCTTCACCACCATCATCTGGATTATTGTTACCTTCAGCAACACAATTTTCAAAAGTTATGTTATCTGATGCGGTTACACGGAATCCAGCTGAAACATCTCCTGATCCGCTGTTTCCTTGAGCATAACAATTAATAAATGCACCATTTGAGCATGAGAAGGGAACACCAAATCCAACTGACGCGTAGAAGCCCGGGGTTCCTGATGGAGCAGCAGCTAAGGAATTGTTATTTTGTGCGAAAGAGTCTTTGACTACAAAACCACTTGTTCCGGCAATTACTAATCCTTCACCTTCGTTAACTGAGGTTAGATCGCCACCGCCTTGGTTGCCATTGAAAATAGAATTCACCACATTGAATCCAAGATTGGTTGGAAGCAAGAATGCAGGAATTGATAAAATTTCTGCCCCGATTGCACCGCCTTCACTGGTGTTGCTATTTGCTTGTGAATTTACGATAGCCAGATTATTTACTGCTCCACCGCCAAATAAGGTTGCTGCAAAGATTCCCCATACCGCAGTTCCACCCAACGCTAATACGGTAGTGCCAACGTTGTTATCAAATGCTGAATCTTTAACAAGAACGTTATCTGCGCCTGCAACCGTTAAGCCAATAAAGATATTTTGAGATGCTTGAACATGATCTAAGAATACATCATGGGTTGCTAAATCGGGAGTTAATCCGCTGGTGATTACAATTCCACCACTAATTGTTTCTGCTGTACCGTTATTGAATGCATTTACGTGTGAAAGGGTAACATAGGTACTACCTGGATTAATACGAACACCATATAAACTAAAGCCTCTAACAGTACCATTATATATTGAGACATTGCTTGCGCCGTTCACGGTAATACCATTAACATCAGCAACACCACCAACTTTGGTAATGGTATGTCCGTTTAAATCGAGTGTTACGTTACTCGCATTAATATTAATTGCGCTTAATCCAGCAATTGCCGGGCTAAAAGTTGTATGCGCAGCTAAACAATATTTGCCAGGAGCATTTATATTATAACCCGCTGTTCCGATATCAGCAGGAGTGATAGTGATAGTACCTGTTGAACAGCTTGCCAACGCTTCAATGTCGGCTAAAATAATATTCAATGTGTTTTGTAACTGTGCAATGTTAAAATTTGAAGGGCAGCACGTTTTACGACTCGGTTTTTCTGCTAAGCGAGGCATATTTGCAATTTCTTGTGCAAACGCATCGATTTGAGCGCAATGTGCCGGACAAAATTTTTTAGTCATCTCTTGAAGAAGTTTTAATCTACCTGGTTGTATCTCGGTATTTTGATCACCTTCTGCTTTTAAGAAGGGGATAAAAAGTAATGAGAGGGCAAGCCCTACTTGAAGTAACTGAACCATATATTTCCTTTATTTATAGGATAAATAGCTTCTGATTTTTTATGCTAGCAGAGTAGCTTTTTACAAATCAACAATTATGCTTCAGCCCGTTTTTGGTAATTTGAGTGTTAACAGCTCCTCATAATTTGTTTCAAATTGAAAGGGTTACTGTTTTTAATTAGTACTTTCTAGATAAAATTGCCAAATATGATATTATGGCCTTATATATTTATGCTATTTTAATGTCCAAATGGGGATTCTCGATGAAAAAAGTTATATTAATTGCGTTGCTGATTACGGGTATCTTGCCTGTTATTGGTATGGATTACTTTAAAAATCTCTTTTATCGGCCAATGGTTACTACGACTCTCGATGGTACAAATGTGCCTACAATAACTACCATTAAGCCGCTCATAGCTAATATTGCTATTACTAATGAGATCAATTTTTCACAGATCCTTAATGATTTACAGAATGCTGCTAATAATTCCCAAGTACATGTGATTCTAATATTTATAGACAATTACGGCGGCACAACCGGTAGTTTTTCTGCCGTGCATGATATGATTAAAAAGGTTGCTACTTTTAAGCCGGTAGTAGGACTTATTGTTGGTAATGCATTTTCAGGTGGTTATTGGATTGCGAGTGCCTGCGATTATCTGATTTGCCCAAGCTGTTCAGAATTGGGAAGCATTGGTTCTATCTATGAAGTAACTAAATATAAAGAGCCAAAAATGACCGGAAATCTCGAAGCAATACTTGAAGTAGATTTAGTAACTGCCGGAGAATATAAAGGTTTGACTCATCCCCATAAGAAATGGTCAGAGAAAGAAAGAGCATACTTAAAAGCGCATACTGATAAAATGTATATGCTGTTCGTAAAAGCGGTTGCTCAAAATAGAAATCTTAATATCGATACTTATCAAGAGTGGGCAGACGCTAAGATATTTCTTTCTCCTGAGGCACTAGAATTAGGGCTGGTCGATGAAATTGGTACAATCTTTGAGGCTGAAGATAAGTTGCGTGAGATGATCACGACTCGTAATCCTGATTGTGTTTTTGAAAAAGAGATTACCTATCTTACTAAGACTGCTACCATGGCTTTGCCTGCACAATAATAAAGCATATATTTATAATAAAAAGCGTTATGGTATATGTTCAATACCATAACGCTTTTATTCTTTTATAATGGTTAATATAATGTGTGATCATTGCTCACATCTGTTCGTTTTTAATACCTACCGCTGCTGGGCAGCGGAAATCTTCTTTTATTAGTTTTTTATATTTTCTTTATTTTTTACTGCCTTTAGGCAGAATTTATTTTTTTTAATTTTAGGATTTTTTTATGGTATTAAGAAATATTACCTTTACCTCTTTATTATTAGTTTGTGGTCTTCAGGCTATGGACCGTTTACCCAGTGATATTATTAGGAAAATAGCCAAAACGGTGGTTAGTTCTCATTGGACTGATGAGCAACGTGCATTTGGCCTTCAATCAATGGCCACTCTTAACCATCATTGGAATGTTGCTATGGGCGGGCTACAGGCTGCGGATTTTCCCTATCTTGCTGAGTAAACAACAATTAAAGTTATGGGTGGATAATAATCACTTTATACGCACGTTTGAGGGTATAAAGGCTGTTTTTGCACCACATTGCCTTGGGGAATGCTCTCATGAGATCCTGCACTGGCTGGTCCGATGCAAGAAGATTAAAATCCTCTAGTTAACCTGTAAATACCCGCCATTTGAGCCTATTAGATGGCGGGGAGCCTTTACAATACCCTGTTTTTAAGAGATAATAGCCTAATATAACTAATGAATACCGTCATTAAGGAAGAATTATGAAACAAAATAGACACCCTGAATTACATGACATTACCGCACGCTGCGCATGTGGCAATTCCTTTGCTACAACCTCAGTTTTGCCTGAACTGCATGTAACTATCTGTTCAAATTGCCATCCATTTTACACTGGCGCACAAAAATTCTTAGATACCGCTGGTCGTATTGAGAAGTTCCAAAAGCGTTATAAAAAAGGCGCAAAAGCTGCGTAAAAGGTAGCCGAACATGGCAATAGCCTGGGATTCTTTAGAAAAAAGATATCAAGAGTTAAGCAATGAACTTGCTAATCCTCATCTTGATAGCAGTAAACGTCAACTTTTTCAAAAAGAGTTTTCCAATCTCACACAACTTTTAGAGCGGCATCGTGCGATGGTCGATATCGACCATAAAATTGCTCAATCTAAAGCCGATGTCGCCCTTACTCAAGATCAAGAATTGCTTGGAATGTTTGAAGCTGAAGTTGCTGAATGGCAGCTTGAACTCATCCGTTTGCAAGCCGAGCTTGATGATATTCTTTTCCCTGCTGATGAAAAAAATGATCGTTCTGTTTACCTTGAAATTCGTGCCGGTGCTGGTGGCCAAGAGGCTGCATTATTTGTTGCCGACTTGCAAAAACTATACACCAACTATGCTCTGAAAAAGCATTGGCGGGTATCGGTGGAATCACTGAGCACAACCGATTTAGGTGGATATCGGGAGATCATTTTGCACATTAATGGCAAAGGGGTTTATGGCCATTTACGTTATGAATCTGGTGTGCATCGTGTTCAGCGTGTTCCTGCGACTGAAACACAAGGACGCATTCATACTTCTACCGTAACGGTTGCTGTACTTCCTGAAGCTGAAGAGGTTGATGTTTCAATTAATCCATCTGATTTGCGTATCGATGTATATCGTTCAAGTGGTGCTGGTGGCCAGCATGTTAATACCACAGACTCTGCAGTGCGTGTAACCCATATTCCAACGGGTGTGGCAGTTGCGTGCCAAGAGGAACGTTCTCAACATAAAAATAAAGCCAAAGCATTAAAATTATTACAATCTCGTTTACTTGCTGCTCAAATGGAAAAGGCTGACGCGCAAATGCGCAAAGACCGTAAAGAGCAAGTAGGAACGGGAGAACGCGCTGAAAAAGTGCGTACGTACAACTATCCCCAAAACCGCATTACTGATCATCAAGTAGATGTAACACTAAAAAAGCTTGATATTGTAATGGAAGGTGAACTGGATGAAATTATTGATGCGCTTATGGCTAAAGAACGCGAAGATCGTAAGAAAAATCCTGCGCTTATCTCATCTAAATAATCTATCTTTTATTTCAACTTACAACTCATTGAATTCTTTTTTTAACCGATGATATGGTATTACTAATATTGTATTTCATTAAAAAAAGGATTTAAATGAGAGTGCTTATTTTAAAAGTATTGCCATTGGTAATGCTTATGGTAATATGCCCCATTTTGGCATACAGGATCTCACATGATAAAAATAGTAATGTGGTTGGTGCGGATTTGTATGTTCGACCTGCAAAAGACAACGCTGACGCATTAAGAAAACATATGTCGTTAATTACTAAAACTGGAATTCCTGATACGGTCGTAAATGTTTCTCAAATTATTAAAAAAGTAAGTGTTCCGGTGGGTAATCTTCTTAGCGGCCCAACTAATGGAATGTCTGTCAAAATAGCTTCAGGAGTAGGATTTACTGCTGAAGCGCTCAAAAAAATCAATGATATGTTTAACCCGAGTATAAAAGATATTATTGGCAGAATCGATCGTGGTAAAGATGAAGCATATCATAGTAATGTAGTACGCGGAAATCGTGGACGTGATGCTGAATGGGCAGTTAATAAAGACATGTACGTGATTGTAACCTTGCCAGGAAGTTATGTACCGATAAGTGAACCATATTTAGTACGTTCTCATGGCATTGCAGGATTTATTGTAAGAGCAGTTCCTGATCCTGAAATACCGGGCAATGTAATACTAACTGCTGATTTTAACCCTACCAGTGCAGCGCAAGGGATTCCAGCGGAAAATGATACTCGTGATAAAAAGAAAATGAGAGAGCTGGCAAAAGAGAGCGGAGAATGGGCATATAGAGGAGAAAAGCCATCTGCTCAAGAGATTGCTGCACAAGAACAAAAAATTATCGAACAGAAAAAAGTAGATCTAATAAAATCAGATAAAGAAGCATTGGCCGCGTTGGGCTTACCTGAAAATGCCAATGATTATCAAGTACTTGGAGTTCCTCCGACTGCAACCATAGATCAAATTACTTTGGCATTTAGAGATTTGGCATTAAAATGGAATCCCGTAACCAGTACTAATAAAGATCTTACAACAAAAGTATTTAATAGATTAAAACAGTCATTCGATGCATTGCGAACAGCTGCACCAAAGGGATAATGATTTAATATAGATTAATAAGTAAAGGCTCTTGGCACCTGCTAAGAGCCTTTTTTCTTGGAAGGAAACAGGGGGCCCAGGTGCCTATTTTATTTTTTTTGATTATACTGCTTATTTAAGTAAAATTTTTATTTTTTAAGCAGTAGGATTTGGACATGTTTGCATACTTATTAGAATACAACCGCTACTTAAATATTATTGGCATTGCTGTTATTACATTAATTGCTTATTTTTTTTCGCAGAATAAAAAAGCTATTAATAAACGATTAGTTTTTAGTGCGCTCGCACTACATTTTGGCTTTGCAATACTGATGCTCCG
>CAYSAX010000056.1:0-7770 GCA_964429045.1 uncultured Pseudomonadota bacterium | reverse complement strand
TAATAAAACCTCAGCCTATCAAATCATAAAAGATCTTGGCCATACTATTGATGATAAGCCTTCATTAAAAACCGATAAAAAATGGTCTATTTATCGCGAAGCTCCGCCATTAGTTGAACAAAAAGTTGCTAATGAAATTCAAGAGACAGGCATAAAAGTAATCGATATTATGTGCCCCTACATTAAAGGATCCAAGATTGGTCTGTTTGGTGGCGCAGGTGTTGGTAAAACAATTTTAGTACAAGAATTAATTCGTAATATTGCAACTGAACATGGTGGCGTATCAGTATTCACCGGAATTGGTGAACGTACTCGTGAAGGAAACGAGTTATGGCTGGAAATGAAACGAACCGGCGTGCTTGATAAAACAGCACTCGTGTTTGGCCAGATGGGAGAGATGCCCGGTGCTCGTTTGCGCGTAGGCTTAACCGGCTTAACCATGGCAGAATATTTTAGAGATAAAGAAAAGAAAGATGTTTTATTATTTATCGATAACATTTTTCGTTTCGTGCAAGCAGGTTCTGAAGTTTCAACACTTCTAGGCCGTATGCCATCTGCCGTTGGTTATCAGCCAACCCTTGCATCTGAAATGGGGGCATTCCAAGAACGTATCACCAACACCATAAATGGCTCAATCACTTCCGTACAAGCAGTCTATGTTCCTGCTGATGATATTACCGATCCAGCTCCTGCAACAACCTTTATGCACTTAGATGCAAGCACCGTTTTATCACGAAAATTAGTAGAGTTGGGATTATATCCGGCAATCGATCCCTTGCAATCCAATTCAAAAGGTTTAAAACCAGAAATCGTTGGCGAAAAACATTACCGTGTTTCACGTTCGATTCAAATTATTTTGCAACGCTACAAAGAGCTGCAAGATATTATTGCAATTCTTGGCATGGAAGAACTTTCTGAAGAAGATAAAAAGATTGTTAATCGCGCAAAGCGCATTCAAAAGTTCTTAACACAACCACTGTTTACCGCTGAATTTGCCTCAGGATTGCCTGGAAGGTATGTTCCTAAGGATAAAGCAGTCGATGACTTTGAAAAGATAATTACTGGCCAATATGACGATCTTCCTGAGCAAGCATTTTATATGGTCGGTACCCTTGAAGAAGCGCGCGAAAAAGCACGCACTCTTTTAGCGGGTGGCTAATGCAATTAACAATTGTAACACCTTCAAAAAAAGAGCATTTTGATATCGCCTGGGTGGAACTTAATACCGATCAAGGAAATTATGTTATTCAACCAGGACATGCACCAACTTTTTTCAGTCTCAAAGCACATGCGCCATTCACCTATTGTTTAAAAAATGGCGAACAAGAAGTGATTATGATTAAGCGTGCCATGGTCGAAGTAACGCGCGCACAAATTACTCTCTTATTAGCTGATTTTGACTAAGCTGCAAATAAATTATTAAGGCAATTCTTCCTGTTCATAGCGTTTAATGCCAAGTCCGTTCTCTTCTTTTTCTAAAGCTTTTTTTATCGCAATATGAGCAGGATTTAATCTTTTACATGTAAAACATGCTTCTTTATATTCTGGGCGTCCCGAAAACTCCATAGTATAGATACCACCGAGTCTACCTTCTAAGCAGGCAGTAATATGCTCTTTTTCTTCTGGAGTAGCTAATCTAAAGGATAATGGTTCTTCGTTTAATGTTTTTTGCGAAATAACACGGGTAAGTATCGCATTTCCAAATTTATTCAAAACATGAAAATAATAATATTGTTCTTCTTTTTTTGTCTCACGATGCCAAAATGTATCAATGTTGGGATTAATAAGAGAAAAATTTACTTGTTCCCAGTTTGAAGTAACCAGGTTTTCACCCAATTTTGTGCGTGGTTTACTCGCAAGCATTTTACCAGTATAGCGCGCAGCATCTTCCATTGTTTTTAACTGAAGCATTTTTTCTTCATTATGCATACCAAAACTAACCGAAGAAATGAACGCTAATGCACAAATAGATGTTTTATAATTCATACAATTCCTTATTTTTTATTTGCTTGTTCTACGTTTTTATTTAATTCTCTAAGTATCTCTATGTCATTCCAACAGTACCGCTTTAGTTTACAACAAGTATCTTTAAAATCACTTGAGTGACAAAGAAAATCAAAAGTTAGCTCAGAAGGTTTTTTCATTTCGCTTAATATATTTCTCAATTCTTCCTCAGTAGCCAATCGCATCAATAATGGTTCTACTTGCATTGTCGCATCACTCAGTAAACGAGTGGAAGCAGCAACAGCAGATAACGTAGCCATTATTAAGTACGGCTTTTCGTTAATGGGTATTTGCATTGGTATTTTTGTGATGGGTGCTGATAATAATTCTGTAAACAACTGCAAATGTGGTACCACATAAGCATAATTGCATGTTTCAGATATAACTTTTCTCAAATTTTCACCAAGCTCTCGGCGTGGCTTATAAGCAATGATTACTTCCTGACAAGAATTCATCTCTTGCCAACTTTTGACTGTGCGCCAATCAGAATGCTCCATACCAATTAAAATACAAGAAAAAGTTATCAAGGGAAAAAACGTAGCGCGAATCATGAAAAACCTGGGATAGCATTGTTGTTCAATATTTATCTGTTACTTAATCTTCATTGCTACGTTACGGGGGAATTATAGTTGATTAATAAGCGTTACATACAAAAATATTTGGTAAATCATTGTGTTTATCCTATACTCGATGATTATTGATAATGCTTATTGTACAAATAAAAAAATATTTAACATATATTTTTGCATGAAAAAGAAAATTGGACACATTGTTTCCGGATCGCTTGAACAAGGCTTGGTAATGCGTATTAACGCAAATACTAATCCAGAAGAGATTAAAACCGGAAAATTCGTTTCTGTAGTTGGGAATAATAACAAATATTTTTCATTAATTACCGATCTAAGTTTAGAAATATCACATCCGGATATCTTGCAGTTTCCTCCCCATGAAACTGAACAATTATTACTTTCATTTTTAAAACAAAAAGATATTTATGCTACCGCTACGCTCAAGCCCATGCTTATGCTGGGTGCAGATTTAAGACCAATGCCGGTAAAAACAATTCCTGGCCATTTTTCTAATGTGCATGAAGTTGATAATAAAGATGTTGCGGTAATCTTTGGAAATGAAGACCATCCCTCTAAAAAATATTTTAATGTCGGCTGCCCCATCGATATGAACACTCCCGTATGCCTTGATCTTGAGCGCTTAACTGAACGCAGCAACGGTATCTTTGGAAAAACCGGAACAGGTAAAACATTTATCACCCGTTTAGTATTAGCGGGTTTAATCAAGCAAGAAAAAGCAGTCAATATAATTTTTGATATGCATAGTGAATATGGATTGCAAGCACGCAAAGAAGGAGGCGGGCAATCGTTTGTAAAAGGATTAAAAACTTTATTCTCCGATAAAGTAGTGATCTTTTCACTCGATCCTGATTCAACGCGCCGGCGTGGAGGAATGCCCGATGTGGAAATTACCATACCGCTACAATCGGTGAGCGTTGAAGATGTATTATCTCTTCAAGATGAACTGGGATTGCACTCAACCGCTTTAGAAGCCGCCTATTTAATTGCTGCAAAATATAAACATGATTGGCTTGCTCAGCTGCTCTCATCAGGGGATAATTTAAAAGAGTTTGCCAATGAATTGGGAGGGCATCCTTAATCTATTGCTGCATTGTATCGTAAGCTAAAACGCATAGAACGCCTTCCATTCTTTACCAATATTCGCTCAGGCGCTCATCGCAATAACAATGTGATCGATCAGATGATGGAATATTTAGACAAAGGTATAAATGTGGTTGTCGAATTTGGCAATTATACGCAGACATTTTGCTACTTACTCATTGCAAATATTATTACGCGTCGCATTCATAGCGAATATGTAGCAAAAACTGAAAAGTTCTTAGGTTCTCAAAAAAAAGAAGATGAGCCAAAAAAACTGATGATCACCATTGAAGAAGCCCATAAATTCTTAAATCCAACAGCAGCGCGTCAAACGATTTTTGGGATTATTGCACGCGAAATGCGCAAATATTATGTTTCATTATTAGTCGTTGATCAACGCCCTTCAGGCATCGATCCGGAGATTATTTCCCAAATCGGAACTAAGATTGTAGCTCAGTTAAACGATGAAAAAGATATTCAAGCGGTTCTTACTGGCGTCAATGGAGCGCAGAACCTACGATCTATTTTGGCGACCCTCGATAGTAAAAAACAAGCACTCATGATGGGCCATGCACTCACCATGCCAATCGTAATCCAAACGCGTGAATATGATGAAGAGTTTTATCGTGCAATGGGAACGCAAGTCAGTGCAGAGCAAATTGATCAATTTGTGAATGAATTATTTTAATTATAATTTAGGCTCTACCGTAGGCTCAAAGCGTTGAGAGATCGTTATTAAAATCTTTTGTATTTTTTGCGCATCGTTATAAGCAGCCAGCTGTTTGCTTTGCTGTAAATCTTTTGAACCATATTCACTTTGTCTCCATACAATCCATTTATCCTGTGTTTTATCAACATAATAAATTCCATGATTGGTTGAGAAATAAAAAAAATCATTCCCATTTTTTGCTTCAAAAATATAAGTTGTCGGTTTAGCTATTCGTGCGGGAACTGCGGGTTTGCGTGGGTCATTCTGCGGATGATGCGCTGCTGCGTCCTGAGCGGGATAGACAATTGGATCATACTTACGTCCAAATGACGGTTCTGTAGTAGCACTATTAGAGCTTACCAAAACATTGTCTTTTGAATAATTAATGATATCTATCGTAATACTAAAAATTGAAGCTGATATTAAAAGAGGCAATATAAGTAAATATTTTATTCTTTTCATATTATCCTTCTATTGATTAACAAACTGTATCACTGCTGGAGAAGCAGCGTCTAAATTTTGCACCATACCCGGATGGAGCATATCTAAAAATGTAGCTGATCGCGTCATTGGACTGCCTATCAAAAAACTTGTAATAAATTTTGAATGTGAATCTCCTAAAGAAACCAAAACTACCGGATGGGGATCTGATAAAATTATATCTAAAAGATTCAAATCAGCTATTACTGAATTAAAAAGAGCTATTTTAGTAACAGCAGGTAACGGTTCATTAAGATTTAAAATTTCAGCCAGGTTTTTATAAAAGTCTCCTTTGAATAGATGGGCCATTTCAAATAAAAATTCAAAATAACCTTTATTCATAAAGCCAGCTTTTAAAAGCGCATTAAGAAAAAACTGATACATTTTTATTCTATCTTCTATCATGTTATTTAAACGATCAAAATCTTGAGCTGTTAATTTTGATGCAAGCCTATTTTTAAGCTCATCTAATCGTATCAAAAAGTCTCTTTTATAATCTTTTGATAACTCTCTTAATTGGATATAATCGGGATGTGCAAAGAATCTTCTCTTAAACGATTGGAAGTAATCTTCATTAAACTCTCGCTTTTTATATTCATCATAAAATCTATCAAAATTATGGGATACGTTTATCAACAGCCAATCCGTTTTTGTACGCTCATCAAAATTTTTCAAATGAGCAAAATAATCCCAATTAATCTCAGGAAATCCATGGGTATCAGAAAGATACAAACGATCAAACCAAGATGATGCAAATCCTGGAAGATCCGACATTTGAGTATTCTTGTAATATTCTAAGTTCTTTTCTTTAACCGCAACGCTATTTTCAATGTACATAGCATAATTATTTTTGTTAGGTGTAAATGTACTAAAGAGCTCAAAAAAAATTCGATATTGTCTTCTTGCAAGATCTTCCGAAGAAATACTGGAGGTTATTGGACCAATGTGATATTCAGAAAATAAAATGATTTTTTTTCCATTTACTAAGTCAATTCGATCGATTCTTACAACCGCACCGGCATCTAAGAATTCTGCATAAAATATAAAGGACATTATTAATAATTTTAATTTCATACTAAGCCCCATGTACAAACTCCATTACTGCTTGCACTGCATATTCAGAGTTATTTAACATCTGAGGATCAAGCATATTAAGCGTTCTAACCGATCGTGTCATTTCACTTTGTTTGAAGAAATTTTCAATCAAACTATGTACATGATTTGCTCCTAAACTCACTAATAGTACCGGATGAGGATCGGTTAAAATTATCTCTAAAAGACTTAAATCGGTAATAATATTAATAAAAGAAACAAGCCTATAAGGTGATTGCAGCGGAACATCTGATCTTACAAATTCTGCCAGCTGATTATAAAAATTATTTTTTGCCGATCCCATTAAATCAAGCGTATAGTCAACAGTGTTTGTATTCAAAAAGCGCACTTTGCTCTCAAAATAAATATATTGAGCTAACATAAACGTTCTGGCATTTATTAAATTAAACAACGTTTGATAATCGGCGGGAGAAAGCAACCTATTCAAGCGTATCATCTGTTGCTCAAGTCTTTTCTCGAATTCTTGAATAGGGATTCTACTAAATAACTCTTTCCATTCTTTATAATAGGGAGCTATAGAATCCGAAACGGTCATTCGATTTTTGCGTTCATCAAAAAAAGCTGGTGCATAACCACTTTCTTGATATCCTTTTTGTATTTTTGCTAACCCTCCGAACATCTCAAGAGTTAGCGCATCAAATTTAGTTCTCTTATCAAAATTGGCCACAATATCTACAAAAGGCCAATTTTGCCTACCGGTTCTTAAGCCCTCGTAAAATCTATCAAACCATGCCGTGGCACATCCAGGCATACCAAATATTAGCCCACTCGCTATGTCTAATCCGCGCGACCAGTCATTATATTCAATAAAAAGAGCATAATTTTGTTTATGACTTGTAAACGAATTAAAAAGTTGTAAAAATGGTGCAAACTGACGATTGCATACTTCCATATTTTGTAGCACGGGATTTTGCTGCCCCGGATCGATTGGTCCGGAATGCTTTTCACCAAATAAAATAACCTTCTTACCATTTTTTAAATCAATACGATCAATTCTTATGACAGCGCCCGCAAAAAGATAACCGCCTTGCAATAAAAGCAGTAAAATAAAGGCTTTTTTAATCATTTGACTCATCATACTATTCTCTAAAAAAACTCATACGTATTATCTTTAATACCAGTATACCAAATTGAAACATTAATTTTCAATTAGAAAATATTAATATTGTGAAAACTGTGTTTTTTATCGATAAATAAAGCCTTTTTTAAGATTTACAGCTTGAAAATTTAATTGATCATCGTAAATGTCCTTGACTACTGTCCCAGAGCAGCTAGACTTGCTTTCGTCGTCTCTGAAAAAATTTAACAAATGAAGGGTATCCATGAACAAAACAGTTCTGATTGTTATTTCTGCATTAATTTTAAGCATTTTTGCGGTTCGCTATTATGCAAATAGGCCACAAAAAACGGGCCAATCCGCCCAAAATCTCTTAATTGTCGGAACTAATTCAGAATACGCCCCCTTTAGTTTCATGGACAATAACACCTTAAGCGGATTTGATATCGATCTAGTTCATGAGGTTGCAGCACGCTTAGGCAAAACAGTGCAGTGGCATGACATGCCCTTTGATGCATTAATTCCTGCACTTCAAACGGGTACTATTCATGTGATTGCAACCGGAATTACTCCAACTCCAGAACGCGCTGAACGTGTAAACTTTACTCAAGTGTATTTAAAAGGAGATCCATTATTAATTGTAAGCAGATCTGATAATCCATTAAAAACGATCGAGCAATTAACAAATAAAAGCGTCGCGGTGAATGAAGGATTTACGTCAGACCATTATATGGCAA
>CAYSAX010000055.1:0-7896 GCA_964429045.1 uncultured Pseudomonadota bacterium | reverse complement strand
ACCCTTTTTTTTTAATAAAAACTATCAGCATTCTAACACGACTAGGATGTTTTTCTAGATCCCCGTGGGCTTGGGTTATACATCGCTGGAGTGGGTATTCCCAGCTCTTTTCCCGATTTACCACCATGTTTTATTAAAATTTTAAGCGCATCATCTTTCCCATACAAATGTGCATAATCTACCGCAGTGCCAACTCCAAAATTTTTATTTTGCTCATGACCGGCGATTAATAAATTATTAAGGCTTATTTAATCATCACTGAATAGTGCTTCTAAAAGGGGGAAGGTGCGCGTAATAACGGGAGTTTCTACTCTCGTAGAGTTATTATTTACTTGTGCAAGGACTGCTGTAAAAATAAACTCTAAAAATTTCATACGTTATCTCTCATGTTTTTGTCTTGTTTTTATTCTCTTTTTATATTATGTTACACCGCGTTTGTTTCAGATTAATTTTAAAGGGGATTGTATGATAAAACAGGGTATAACATTATTGTTATTAACACTTTTAACACAAGTGCACGCACAGGTTTCCATTGTTGAAAAAGGTTACAGCTATGATGATCTTCTTTTAGTGCCACAAAAATCAACAGTTGAATCTCGAAAACAGGTAAGTACTAAAACTAAGCTGTCTAAAAACATTTGGCTTAATATGCCTTTGGTAAGTTCCAATATGGATACCGTAACTGAAGCGCCGATGGCGATTGCAATGGCGCAGTTAGGAGGTATTGGTATTATCCATCGATTCAACACGATTGAACGGCAAGTAGCTGAAGTTAAACGGGTTAAACGCT
The DNA here is from genome assembly GCA_964429045.1 of uncultured Pseudomonadota bacterium. Classification (GTDB taxonomy): domain Bacteria; phylum Babelota; class Babeliae; order Babelales; family Vermiphilaceae; genus BTUB01. The sequence continues at coordinate 7,106 of CAYSAX010000055.1, read as the reverse complement.
ATCGCAATGCCGTGATTCAAAATCCAATTACTATTAATCAAAATGCAACGCTCGGACAAGCACGAGAATTGATGGCTGAGCATGATATTAAAGGTCTTTTAGTTGTTGATAATCAGCATAAATTAGTTGGTATTATCACCAGTCGCGATGTAAGATTCCGTCCGGAAGAGACCCGTTTAGTCAGTGAATTTATGACGCCGCTTGAATCACTGATTGTTGGTGAGCCGGATATCTCTATTGCGCAGGCAAAACAGCTGATGGTTGAACATCGTGTTGAAAAACTACCATTGGTTAATCCAGATGGTACCATTGCCGGACTGATTACCAGCAAAGATATTTATATTAAAGCAGAATATCCATCAGCTTCTGTTGATGCATATGGCAGATTATTAGTCGGTGCTGCTATTGGCGTGAAAGATGATTCAATTGATCGCGCTGCTGCGTTAGTTGAAGCAGGTGTTGATGTATTGGTAATCGATATTGCACATGGACATTCAGATTTAGCAATCAATACACTTAAAAAAGTAAAAACTAAATTTCCGCTTGTTGATGTGATTGCAGGAAATGTTGCAACACCGCAAGGAACGATTGCGTTAATTGAAGCGGGTGCAGATGCAGTTAAAGTGGGTATCGGGCCTGGATCGATCTGCGCAACACGCATTGTCAGTGGCAGTGGATATCCTCAATTGAGCGCAGTAATTAACTGTGCACAGGCAGCAGATGCATATGGCGTTCCGGTAATTGCAGATGGCGGTGTAAAATTTTCTGGTGATATTGCAAAAGCGATTGCTGGTGGTGCATCAACGGTAATGTTAGGTAGCTTATTGGCAGGCACTGATGAGAGTCCTGGCATACCATTCATGAAAAATGGTAAAAAGTTCAAAGTGATTCGCGGTATGGCATCATTTGGTGCAAATTTGGGCAGAACGAGTGATAAAAAAGCAACGGAATATGTTGCAGAAGGTGTGGAAGCATTAACGCCATACAAAGGCAGTGTTGCAGAATGCGTACATCAATTAATTGGCGGCTTATACTCAGGTATGAGTTATTGTGGTGCAACTTCAATTGAACAGTTGCGCGGCAATGGATTATTTGTTGAAATTACTTCTTCAGGAATTAGAGAAAGTCATCCACATGATGTGCAGCAACTAGCGTAATTAGAAGTCAAAAATGTAAGGCGTGCCCATAAGCACGCCTTTTTATTGAATTCTTTTTTCTATCTATGCTACAGTAAAGATAATTGTTTAAAATTTTTTAGGAACTTAGGGGTTTTTTATGAATAAACAATTATCGATTAAAGATTCTGTTTTATTTGCGGTAAATGGGTTGGTCTCTCATCCCTGGTACTTTGTTAAAATGTTTCTCTATTGGTTTTGCTTTGCATCATTGCTAGCAGCCGGAATTTTAATCCTGCTCATTACGTTAGGATTTATACTTAATCCACTGAGTATCCAGACCGTTGATCTGGTAAAAAATGTTGAGGTTAATGGGACGCAATTTACTATTTGGATGTTTATATTCTTTGCATCGCTTATTTATTTTTGGATCTCGGTATATTTTGCGCCAGTAAAATTATTATTACCCTTTGATCCAAAATCACCAAAACCATTTACGTTTGGTAGTTTCTTTACCGCGCTCGATTTTAAAACTGTGTATAAGTTATTTGGCGCAACGATTATATATGGTCTGATAGTGGCTGTAGGAACAATTTGTTTGATTATCCCCGGCATCTATTTTGCGATGAAATTTCAATGGGTCTTTTATTACATTATTGATCAACAAACCGGGATTATTGAAGGACTTAAAAAAAGTTATGCCAGAACGACCGGGCATTTCTGGCAATTATTAGGCATTGTGAGTATCTCTGCAATCTTAAGCGGATTATTTATTTTGATTCCGGTGGCTTATTTGATGCAGATTCGTGCGTATAAAAGAGGTAATTAAGCTTTAATATATTTGCGTGCCATTAAGCTGAGCATAACTAGTGACCAACCGTTAAAAATTAGATCGATTCCCATGAACAGGCCGATGATATACAAGCCTGAATACGGCCATTCAACTAAAATCATAATGCCTAACGCGAGAGATAAAAATCCACTTACCAATACCCAAAACCAGTTAGGCATATGTTTTACTGCCGCTAAGATAATACGGGTGGTTCCAGAAGCAATAAATAAAAACGCGAGTAAGAGCGTTAAAACGCTTGCTGCCATCATCGGTTTTGCAATGGTTAATATGCCGGCGGTTAAAGAAAGAAGACCGGCTATTAATTGTAAAAAGAAAGCACTCCATGCGCGTGCATATAATGCGTGACCAAACTGAATGAATCCGGCAAAAATTAAGATCCAACCAAAGACTGCAACGGTTGCAATGGTTGAATAAATCCCATAATAAATTGCCAATGAGCCTAATACGATCAACGCTAAGCCTAAGCCCATTAAAAGCCCGGCATGTGATCTAAAGTCTGATAATGTAGAAGCCATCTCTTATCTCCTTAAAAAAGATTGATAAATAACAGACAAACTCTAGTGTTTTACAGATCTTTTTGTAAAGGGTTTATGGCTGATAGTGCTTTTTAATAGAATAGAAAATGATTGTGGGGATAATTGCATATTACGGGAGAATATTTATGAAGATCTATGCAGCGCTATTACTATTTATTACAACAGCACATTTATATCCAATGCAATCTCCGGGACGTGAAAAAGAAGGAAAATTAACCGAATCTCAACATACCAGAAGATCTTCTAAAAATCTTAATTTACTTCAACGTGCTGGTTCTGGTTCTCCTACTTCATCGCCCAGCAGTTCTAAAATAGAACATAAAAGTCCTCCTATTTCTCCCGAAAAGGGTACTGATAAAAAAGGATCTGAAATTAGAAGAGGGTCTGCTGCGCTTATAGAACAAGGGGTGGAAGCGTTTGCGAGTCATGGTATCAGTGAAGAAGAATTACAAAAAAAATTTGAGGAAGCAAAAAAGAAATTGCTTTTTTCCCGTGATGACCACGATAATCTTTTAAAAGAAATCTTAGAGGCGCGACTGAGTGGAGCATCTGCGGCGCGCCATCAAGCAGCTCTTGCATTATTTGATAGCGCAAAGGCACAAGTTGATATTGCAATTGGCAATGTAAAAGCATTTGAGCTCTATAAAAATCCGCTTGAGGCAAAAATGGCACTTCGCAGTGTTTTAATAGCGCGTAATCTAGCCGCGTATGCAGTTGCAAAGAAAATATGCGCAGTAAATCCCCGCAAATATGAAGAATGGTGCCGGTTTGAAGAGGAAACAGATCCGGCAATAATGGCCCTTAATAAAACCATTAATGAATTTTTCAGTACTAAAACCATTACCGAAGAGATGAAAACCAAAGAAGTTCCCCGAGTGCTTGCACTTCCATAATTTATAGCTTGCGCTTAAACTTCTTCTCAATTTCATACAGTGGTAAATTCCACCCTGTTGGGCGGCCATGCGGGCAGGTGAAGCGATTTTCGATCTTTTCTAGGTCAGCAAGCAGTTGATGCATTTGTGACATAGTCAATACATCACCGGCCTTTACGGCTGCTTTGCAGGCCATCTGTGCATGTAATTTTTCATTCACTTTTTTGTAAAAGAGATCTTTATCCAGCTTTTGATGCTCATTGATCCAACCAATCGTTTGGCGAATCAGCTCGTGCATATCAACTTCTTTTAAATGCATGGGGATCGCATTGATGGTGATCTGATTGCTTCCAAAGATTTCAAGTGCAATGTGATTATTGGCAAAGATATCAAGATGGTGTTCCAGAATCGTTAACTCATCGCTGGTCAGCGTAATGATTTGAGGGAATAGGAGCTGTGTCGTGGCAACATTTTCAAAGCGCACGCTAAACTGTTCATATAAAATTCGCTCATGAGCTGCATGCTGATCAACTAAAAATAAGCTCTCTTCTTGTTCAATTAAAATATAAGTTTTATGGAATTGCCCGATAATCTGATAATCAGTTGATTTTTGCGTTACCGTTTCCTGAATTAAGGGTAGGGTAGTACCTATTTCTGGAAATTGCTCAAACGGATCTGCAATAAATACCGGTGCAGAAGAATTAACAGGATTATTCGATGGCGGTGGTGTAAAAACTGGTTGCTCAAAAGAGTTTACATACCGTTGTTCTGTGGGTGCAAATCGATAGGTGGCAGCAGGGGTGTTGATGGTCACATTTTTTTGCAATTGTGCAGAAAGATGAGTTTCTAATGCTTTTTTAGTCATTTCTTGAATAACATTTTCAAGAATGCGCGGATGTAAAAATTGTACCTCTTCCTTGCGTGGATGAATGTTGACATCAACTTGAGCCGGATCAATGGAAATTGAAAGTGCAGCTAACGGATATTTATCCGGCTGCAGTACGTTCATATACCCTTTTAGCAATGCTTTGCTTACATTATGATTTTTAACCCATCGTTTATTCACAAAGAAAAACAATGCTGATCGATCATAGCGAGAGTAGGTATGATTTGAAATGATGCCCTTAATGCTAATGCCATTTGACTCAATAGTAACCGGCATAGTTTGGCCAGCAATTGTATGATCCCATAATTGAGCAACTCGTTGACTCATATCGGATGTTGCAGGGCAGTTAAATATCACGCTATTTTCATGATACAGCTTAAAATGAACATCTAAGTAATCAAAGCATAATGCTTGAAAGAGCAGTTGAATTTGGCGCCATTCAGTATCATTGGTTTTTAAAAATTTTTTGCGGGCCGGAACATTGTAAAAAAGATCAGCGATACTGATTTGAGTCCCCGTCAATGCAGGGATTTGCTTTTGTTCTACAATAATGCCGTTTTCTAAATCAAGTTGTGTAGCGCATTCAGCTTCTGCTTCTTTAGTAATCAAAGTAACTTTGCTAACTGAACAGATACTTGAGAGCGCTTCGCCTCGAAATCCAAAGGTTGATAGTGAGTGCAGATCATCAACGCGGGTTATTTTACTGGTAGTATGATGTTTAAAGCATAATAAAGCATCTTCATGGCTCATGCCATGCCCATTATCAACCACTTTAATGAGTGCTTTACCGGCATCCTCAATAAAAATTGAAATAACGGTAGCACCCGCATCCAAGGAGTTTTCAACTAACTCTTTGACAATATTGGCAGGCCGCTCGATGACTTCACCGGCAGCAATTTTTTGAATTTCTTGGGTAGAGAGTTGTTTTATGCGGATCATGGATGCAATTCTTATATAAGGTGGCAAAAGTTTTAATTAGTATGACATAAAGATGTCATTTTTTACAACATGACAAACAATCTAGTATACGTTGGAACTTGCTTTTAGGGGCTTGTGCTTCTGGTTGTTCATTTGCGAGCCTTGGTGAATTTTTCGTTTCTTTTAATGTGCGGGTCCAGGTAACCTTTCCTTTTTCTGAGGGCGAAGTTCCATATTGCTTGCGATTAGCTTCGACGGTTTTGCAAATTTCTATGAAATCATCCGTGAGGATTAAAGCAATTCCTTGAGCTGTTTGTTTTTTTTGTAAATTTTGGACTATTTCTAAATAATGTTGAATTTCTTCAAAAACTCTTTCTTTTTCATCGGTCTCGGGTTGCAAATGAAAGGATTTGAGTGCTTTTTTTAAACCATCGCAATAAAGCCCTTCAACTTGTTGATATTCAGTTATGGTAATATCCGTTCCTGGTATTTCAATAACTTTAGTTCGTAAAGTATCTGCAGTAGCTAATGCTTGTTTTGCCCGATCATAGAGATTGTGAGCTTTATTTGCATCAAGTTCTACTACTTTTGAAGGGATAGTCATCGATTTGCGATTGCTTTTTCGGGCCTCTTCAGTTTCTTTTGCTTTCTTAAGACGTTCTGCAAATTTTTAGTCGTGGTATTTGGGCAGCATTTGATGGTCATCTTTTTTTATTTTTTTTCGTTTTTTCTCCAAACTCATAACAGATCCATACACTGATGCAATATATGAATAGGCGTCATAGCAGCCTTTTTCATATGCGGTTACAAAAATACATAAAGCTTCCAATTGCCGATCTTCAATATCCGTATACCGATCATAATTATTGCTATCAACAACTAAAGTATTTGGTTCTTTTGATTCCAGTTCAAAAAGTTCTTGCTGAGCTGCATCAAACTTTAAGGCGCCATCCATAATAGAGGATTGGCAAACAAATTGATGAATGTTTTCACTTGAAGTTCTTCCTAAATTTGGATCTAATGTGATCAATTTCTGAGTATTAGGAGTTAAGGTTCGCATTATTTTGCCCTTATCTTTTTGGGGAATAATAAGCTGCATATCATCATAGAGTTGTAGGGCACGTGCAAGTTCTTGATCGGCATTATCTGAAGGTAATCGCAAGGGGACAGTCTTTGATCTGCCAATAGGAAATAGCATAGGCGCTTCTTGGGCAATACCATAGTTTGGTACAATCGATATAAAACTAAGAGATAATACAAATATTTTATTCATGATGACCTTCATTTACGTGACTTTTTATTACATCATACACTTTAGTATTTAATGTTTTAATGTGATTTGCCATAATGTATGCAACAGGATTTTGTTGTTTTTTTTCGCTTTCAATTTGCAAAAGTAATGCATGTAATTTTAGCAAATGTAATCGGGTATTTTTCTTATCAGTTTCAAATGTTGAAATAAAGCAATTAAGTGCCTTTATATAGGCATTTTCTACGCGTTCAACTGCAATAATTTCTTTACTATTTCGATAGAGCTGATCAATTTCTAAAGCTAAATGTTCTAATGCAAGGCAGTCCTGTGATGACATATCTACAGTGCGCGGGCTAGGCTCTTTTTTGAGTGGATTAACGGTAACTTTTTCCGCAGATGTATCAGTGCGTGGGCTTGGTTCAGTGGTCTTTTTTCGTGGAGAAACCCTCGCAAGAAATTGTCCGAGTCTTTCAAAAGGTTTTTCCATGGGTTGCAGGGAATTAAAAATAAATAAACAGAGGAGTATTTTTTTATTCATTTTATTTCCTTTTGTTTGCGGGTGGCTATAATTACTGTAGCGTTTTGGGATAAAACATTTAAGAGATTAAAAATTATGCTTATGGAGCACTATTTTTATGAAGCAAGCAAAATTTTTTTTAGTTATTATTACCGCA
>CAYSAX010000054.1:0-7964 GCA_964429045.1 uncultured Pseudomonadota bacterium | reverse complement strand
AATTCCCAATAACAAAGGTGAAACTGCACTATCAGTTGCGGGACAAAGCTCACCTGCAAATAAGCAAAAGATTGTGGATCATTTAAATAGTGTAAAAACTAAAATGCAAAAGCTGTAAAAAGGTACAATATGAAGTTGCGTATCTTAAAAAAAATGTTGGCAGTTCTTCTTATACTAACTGCGCATGCAGTTAATGGTAATAGCAGTTCACGCGGTGCCTTTTGGGGTGGCGTAACCGGTGCAGCTATTGGCGGTTCAGCCGGCGGCCCAACCGGAGCAATCTTAGGTGGATTGGGTGGAGCAGCAGTTGGTGGTTCAATTGGAGCATCCCGCGATCGCCAACATTATCAATATGTTGATCAATATGGCAGACCAGTGCAAGTTCGCCGTGTATACCGAAGACCAGTCAGACGTGTGGTGACCAGACAAGTCATTACTCAGCCGGTTCAAAAAGTCACGGTGATGCCAAAAAAAGAAGTGATTTATGTTAATTAATAGAACAAACCTATTTTTATTATTTTTTCTCACGAGCATTATAACTCCTATAATTGCAATGGATTGGTGGGGAGGAGTTGACTCTCGCTGGAAAGAGCAGCGCACCCAATTACGCCAAGAGCAAGCAAAACAAGAAGAAGAACAAAAACAAGCTGCCACGAAAGCTCTTGCTGAATTATTATTGAGTGCCGGTAAAATTGATCAGAAAGATTTTTTACCTGAACCACGTGATTCATTCATAAAAAAAATACATGGTCTTTTAGAGAAAGGCACAGATCCTAATGAGATAATTACCTTTAAAACTTCTACATATAGATTTGGTATGCATCCTTTTCCAGCCGGTGCCAGAATGTCTTTTTTACAATATGCTATCGAACTGGGCATACCAGAAATAGTACAATTGCTACTCAATCATGGTGCAAACGCTCAAGCAACTCCCTCACCTCTGATATTAGCTTTGAGCGTAACAAAGCCATCACTAGAAATTGTTTCATTATTATTAGAGCATGGAGCCAATCCAAATAAAATTGTTCCTGAAATGTCAAATAGACCGCTTATAGCAATTGCCCTTGAAAATCCTAATAGTACTCCTGCAATTATTCAAAAAATGATGGCCCATGGTGCTGATATTACGTATCGCCGTTCTGAAGAAGGATATACGGCGCTCATGGACGCTCAGAATCCTGAAATAGTAAAGTTAATTTTAGATTTAAACGTCGATCCGGAAATTAAAACTCATGAAGGACAGAACACTGCTCTGTTAGAAGCTTTTCCCAATTTAGCCAAAATAAAAGTTCTTTTAGATCACAACGTCAATGTAAATGTGCATGCTCCAAACGGTATTACTCCCTTAATGATAAGTGCAAATCTTTTAGGTGAACAATTACATCCAAATACGATATTCGCTGAACAACTCTTATTAGCTGGCGCTAATGTAAATGCAGTAGACTTAAATAATAATACTGCACTTATAGAAGCAGTGCGTAATAATAATCTACCATTGGTCAACCTATTACTTGAAAATGGCGCAGATCAAACAATCATTAATCAAAGTGGGCATACCGCTTTAAGGCTTGCTCAATTAAGAAATTATCAAGAAATTATTAAGTTATTGCAAAATCCGCCACCACTTAAGCCAATTAGACTCTTATCATCCAGTATAAAATCAGAAAGGAAATTGGAAAAACATCTAGAACTTCTTGAACAACAAAAAGCTACTCAGGAATATAAAGATCAGGCAAAAAAAGCGGCGCAAGATTACTTAGACAAATTAAGAAAAAAACAATGGTAAATATGAAGCTAAAAATAATCATTTTTTTATTTCTCTTTGCTAATGGGTTGCATGCTATGCAACCAATGCAATGGATAAGAGATGCCGCTCCAATCGTAGAAGAAGAAATGAGAACTGAAGATGCTCAAAACGCAACATTCGAATTAATACTTTTATCCCGCGAATTTTCAGATCCTGTTTTAACCGCAATTGCTAGACGCCAAGTTGTTCAAAAAGTCGATAGATTATTAAAGCGCGGCGCAAATCCCAATGCAGATTATAACGAACTTCCGGGCCTTCCCAACCGTCGAATCGCCGTTATCTCAAAGGCCATCCCACATTTTCCAGAAATTGTGGAGCTTTTATTACAAGCAGGAGCAAACCCTGATAGCTACGGCTATTCATTAATTCCTATAAAAGATTCGATTCTTTTTAAAGCGATAGAACTTAATAATGTAAGAATTGTTACCCTTTTATTACAATATGGCGCTGATCCTAATTTTCAAAATGAGCATGAAAGTGCTCCTCTCCTGCTGGCAATAAAAAAAGGAAGACCCGAAATAGTGAGATTGCTTTTACAAGCAGGCGCTAATCCTAAAGGCGGAAGGGACACGATGAGAAGAATGAATGCAAGTATTGCTCAAATGAAAAATATTAGTGCATTATTTCACAGATCTCAAGCACCAACAAATTTAAATCCACCGCCTGCATTAGATCTAGCACGCGCAAAGCTAAACGTAGCCCAAAGTGAAGCAGAAAAAAATGTATATCGTGAAATTATTGAAATGCTTGAGCATCCAGAAACGATTACACGAACTGGATTACAAAAGCTAACTTCTGAAAAATATAAGCTTATAGAGCCAGTCTTGAAAGGAGAATGATGAAGATAATGCGGTTACTATTACTGTTTATTCTCCTCATTGTTAGTAAGGGTAACATAGTTGCTATGCAACCAACGCAATGGTTTAGAACTGCACAAGAATCACTTGAGATAGAAGAAGAGTTAGCCAAACAACAGCAAGAATTGCTTGAGAATGAAAAACTATTGCAACGAAAAACAGCTGAATCTGAAAACGAATTGGTGCAAGAAACAAAAAGTGCGCAAGCAAAAATTGCCCAATTACCTGATACAATTAAAAAAGCAGTTAAAGAAGCAGCAACTCAAGAATTGAAAGAATACTATGAAAAAAGGCTTTTTGGACTATCTAGAATACCTAACTATGAACAAACAATGATTGCTAAAGCTCAACAATTATTAAATCTTGGTGCAGATCCACATGTTGGGATACCAACTGGCTGCGTACTGGAAAGTAATCCACCTATACATTGTGAAACTACTATTTTAAATATCGCGTTGGGCAATCAATTTATTGAATTGGCTCAATTATTAATCAATTATGGCGCAGTGCCAAATAATAGCGATCTTTATTATGCAATAAATGAGAGTCATCCCGAGGTCGTGAGATTTCTAGTACGTTCTGGAGTAAATCCCAATGAAAGTTTTCGTGGATTTTATCCTTACAAAACACCACTCACCTTTACCGTTGAGAAAAAAGATCAAAACATGTTTAATCTTTTGCTGGAGCTGGGTGCTGATCCTTACGCAAAGTATGTACTACATACATGGTTTAATGAACCACGCTACACCTCAACAATAGAAGTACTGAAAGAATATATCTCAGAAAATGGTGATGTGCGTTCTAAAACTTTATATGAACAAATGCTTAAAAGTATTGATGAATACTCAAAGAAAGCAAAAGTGAGGTTATGATGAAATGGGCCATCATTATTTTTACTTTATTTTGCACACCTATATCATTTGCCATGCAGCCAATGCAATGGTTTAGAGATGCTCATCAATCAATGGTAGCAGAAGATGAACTTATTCAAGCAACTGGGCAAGCGCAACAAAATATCAAAAAAATGCATCAAGAAACTTCGCAGGCATTAGCGCAGAAAGCTACCTCGCAATTAGAACAGAAAGTAAAAGATGGCACTTTTTTTTCTTATTATCGCAAAGAACAGCCTGAATATGCAGCATGGCTCTATAATGAAATTAAAAAATTATTAGATCTAGGCGCAGATCCTAACGTGAGCTTTCATGGAGGCAGCGTTCTTGAATCTCGCCCTCCGCAAATTCCTTTTATTTCTTTATTAGAAATGACCATTCCCAAGTATCCGCGCATTACAAAGCTTTTACTTTCTTACGGCGCACAACCATTAGGCTTGTATCAAGCTATTAAAGATAATTCTGAAGAGATTGTTAGATTATTAATAGGTAGTGGCGCTGACCCCAATGAATCACTTAGAGACAAAACCAGAGTTGAAGTAATAAATAAAGACACCGGTGAAGTTAAGTATACGCGTTTAGGATATCATTATAACACGAGCTCATCTCCACTAGAGCTTGCTATTCAAGAAAAAAATTCAGCAATGTTTAGTTTGCTTATTGATTTGGGTGCTGATCCCGATTACATAATTAAAGCAGAGTTTCCTGGTGATTATCAAAGAACTAAATCTGCTCGCCAACTACTTTTAGACAATATAAAAAACGTTCAAAATGCTCAGGATAAAGCGACCTATCAAGAAATGCTCGATAGCCTTGCCATGCCCAAAAAATTGAACTAAGTATGCATTAAATTGAAGACACCATTATTTCTCTTTCTATTTTTTTCGATCATCTCATCATTTGCAATACAACCAATGCAATGGGGGAGAAATGCTCAGATACAAGCTGAAGCGGAAGAAAAATTTCTGAGTGCAACTGAATAGCTATGGAATCTGCAAAAGCCCATTAAAAAGCATATTTAGAACATACCAGAGCTTTACTAGAAGAAGACTATCCTTCATACAAACGTATCATCGATTTGACCAAAACAGTAACTTCTGGCACTGATGTAGATTGAATGGTAATGACACAGATTTTTTTTGGCTTTTGAAAAATAAACGTTGTATCAGTTGCATCAAGCTGTGCAATTTTTTGCCATCCCAGGTTTTCCATCTCAGAAAGATAAAAATCTTTTACCATTCTTTCTTCTGCTTTGCACGATAGTGCAAACAAAAGATTATTTTCTGAAACCTTATCATCTATAAAAATAAATGATGAGCCGACAAAGGTTGGAATATCATCAAGCTGCGCACGGAGTGTATCTTCTTGAAAACTAACATCGATATTAGTTTCGATTGGAGTAAAAGAAAAAGCTGCTTTTGGTAAAGCAGCTTTCTTTTTTTGATATCTTGGTTGCATGCATGATGGCAAACTAATTAATGCAATCATGCTTATGATGATTGCCAGTAGTTTCATGGCAAACATCCTTACGCAGCCGGTGTTGATTCAGGAGCAGCAGCTTGTACGCCTCGGCTACCGATTTTTTCTTTAACACGGCCTGCTCTACCAACGCGATCACGCAAGTAGTATAATTTTGCACGGCGAACATCACCACGACGAACAACTTTAATTGAATCGATTAATGGTGAATGAACCGGGAAGATTCTTTCAACAGGAACTGAATTTGCAGCGATCTTACGAACGGTGAAGGTGCTTGAGATGCCATTGTTGCTTGCGCAGATTACATCGCCTTCAAAGATTTGGATACGCTCTTTGTCGCCTTCCTTAATTTTTTGTGAGACCGCAATGGTGTCACCAATATTAAATTCAGGAAAACCACGATCGGTAACCCCGATTTGGGAGATCGTTTCTTTAGTAAATTTTTTTGCTTTCATGTGGAGTCCTTGATAACTAATTTCTTTTAACTATATCTAAAAACCAGAATAAAGCCAGTTTTTTACTTTATTTTTTTATATTTAATCCTAACCAACGATCCAGGATAATCGCAACCGCAGAGCGTACTGAAAGATGATTATAACTGGTTAACCCTTCAACAGGGACCAATAAGTAATCGCATCGAGCTAGTAACTCAGGCGCCAATCCTCTTCCGGTTCCAAAAATCAGCAATACTGGCTGCTTTTGGCTCCAAACAATACCCTGATCATGGTAGGTAATCTGTTTTCCATGTTCAGTTTCACGCGCAGATGTCGCAATAATTAAGGGCTTAATCCCCTCTTTGCGTTCAATATAATCAATAGCTACTTGCAAAGCATCAACCAATTCTACTTGTTTAACGGCTTCATGACGGCTGGCATTATAATCTACGCCACCACCGGTTTGCCAAAAATCGAGCAGTTTACGCACAATCTTTTGCTGATCCAGTAAAGCGGTTACAATGAAATAATTTTTTATACCATAGGTTTTGGCTGAGCGCGCAATGTCATGAATATCGATAGAAGTAACCGAGGTATTACCCACACGATCACCATCGCCCGTGACCACCTCAGAATGCATTAATGCTACATAATGGTTTGGAATTGCCTGCAAAACCGATTTTTTTTGTGCATCAGATAAATAATGCTCGGATAACCATTTAAAATGGCCCTGAACCGTTCGCTCAATTGCTTGAACGGAACGCCATGAGGCAATCGCTGCATGATTTCCCGATCGCACCACTTCTGGCACCTCTTTACCCTGCCAGACTACCGGCATCGTATATTCCGGATAATCAACGAAAGGGCCAGAGAATGAATCTGCCGTAACCGATTCCTGTTTTCCAACCACACCAGGAATTAAACGCAATAAACCTTCTAGTAATGTCATAGCCGGCAGATCGCCGCCCATCAAAACAAAATCACCCACAGAGATTACTTGATCGGCATACTCAGCTTCAACGCGCGCATCCATCCCCTCATAACGAGCAGGAATCAGCATCAGGTGTTCTTTAGATTGAAGATCACCGGCAATCTGAGTTAGCAACTTTTGATCAAGCTTTTTGCCGTGGGGTGAAAAAAAGATTTTATACGCTTTTCCATGTTTACCTTCTAACATTTGCACACCCTTTTCTACTACATCGGGCTTTAAGAGCATGCCTGCTCCATGGCCAAAGGTAGGCGAATCGATGCGCTCCTTAGGGGCTACAAAAGAAAAAAAGTCGGCCAAATCAAATTGAACCAACTTTTGTTCTTGGGCCCTACGGATCAAGCTTGTCTGTAAGAAAGGTTGATACAGTTTGGGAAAAACTGAAAGAATCGAAATATTCATGAGCTTGGTTATTACTTCCCTGCAGCTTCTTTGAAAGCGCGGTGGATTTTCTTAACCGTTTCTGATTCTTGCGCACCAACTGAAATCCAGTAGTTTACGCGTTCTTCATTGAACTTAACCAATTTTGAATTCAACATATCGTAGGTGCCTAAGTCTTCTAAGCATGCTCCGTCACGTTTTTTGCGTGAATCTGTAGCCACGATACGGCCAAAGGGAGCTTTTTTCTTACCAATACGTTGTAAACGAATTTTGACTGACATGCAATCATCCTTAATGAGTATTAAATATTATCAAGTTATTTATCCTTCGATACGTTTAGCCTCCAATAAATCTACGGCTAACTACTCAGGATGTGTATAACAGTATACACATGGTGAGTAAATTGCGAAGCAATTGTATCGAACCAATACGAAAATCTTATTTAAAAAGCCCGGGAAAACGCCCGAACTTCTTTAAAAGTTTAACATATTGCTGACTTTGTTCAAATCGCTCGAGCAAAAGATTTATATCAGCAACCGCTACTCCTGCCCCCTGAGCCACCCTTTTTTTACGAGAAGCGTCTAAAATTTTAGGCATAACTCGTTCTTTCTGGGTCATAGAACTTATTATAGCATCAAATTTTTTAAGTTCAGCTTCTCCTTTTTGGATCATCTCAGGCGAGATCTGGGCAGACCCTGCCCCCGGCATATATTTGGCAATCTGAGTCAATGAACCCATTTTTTGCACCATTTTCATCTGATCAGCAAAATCCTGGAGGGTCATATGTCCTTTTAAGAGGGTCTTTTCCATAGCCTCTTGCTCGGACTGTTTAATCTTCTGGGTTGCCTGCTCTACTAAGGTAGCCATATCCCCCATGCCCAAAATACGCCCTGCCAAGCGTTCTGGAAAGAAGCGCTCTAAATCAGCAAGTTTTTCACCGGCACCCACAAAAACGATCGGTTTTTTGAGGGCATAACGGAAGGCAAATGCTGCTCCGGCACGGGTATTACTATCTAATTTAGTAAGCACCGCCATATCAAAGCCCACCGATTCATTGAAGGTTTGGGCTACCGATAAGGATTCTTGGCCGGTCATCGCATCGAGCACCAGAATCTTATATTTAGGCTT
>CAYSAX010000053.1:0-8238 GCA_964429045.1 uncultured Pseudomonadota bacterium | reverse complement strand
AAATTGAGATAGCGAGTTTCGTGGGCTACTTACATAAAAGCCTTAAAAAGGGTCTTTTTTGATTGAATTGACCCCTATTTAAAGGGTTTTTTAACTTCTGTATACTTTTCTGTCTGAAATATGTTAATATAAAAGTAGATATAAAAAGGATTTATTATGTTTCGTTTCTTTAAACTCATATTTTTCGTAGTCCTGGCCTTTATAGCTGGCAAAATGATGGCTGAAGATATTCGTTTGGCAGCCAATCAAGAACCTCAAGAAATTGAGTCCCCGTATGCTCAGATGGCTCAATTCTTGGCAGATCCTGAGTTTAAAGAACAAAATCCTGTCGAATATAGACGATTAGCTGCTCTTGCCTTAATGCTCCGTGCTCGCACACTTGCAGACATTCCAGAGTCTGAAGAGCTTGAATCTTAAAATTTTCTATTTCGCTTCTGCCGATTCAACAACATGCCCGGTTATTTTAGTCGCCCGTTGTAATGCTTGTTGTTTTTCCGCTTCTTTTACATCGGCTGTTATTTTATCAAGTAAGATCTTTTCCCGTTCTTGCAATACCTTTAACTTCTCCGGATCTCCAGAAAGTAACGGAAAAATTTGAATACCGGTTGAAGGATCAAGGCCGCCTTTTTGTTGCGTCATGATAAGGCAGAATTCTATTTGATCCGAATCTCTCAGTTCTTCGGGGCGCTTCAAAAGAGTTTCCATAGTAACTCGGACATCAGTAATTTGAGTACCATCTTTTTTAAGTACAGGCGAATGTTTTGCATATGCATCACATACGAAAACATATTTGTAGATTTTGTCTTTAGGAATTGCAATGAGAAGCATATTGCCAAATGGGGAGAGCTCTTGATAATCATTGGCAAGTTGCTCAATCTCAGGTGCATATTTCTGATAAATCGATTCGTACCCAAGCAATTTAAATGGTATTTTGCTAGAGATTATAAGCGGATTGAAACCTGCATTTGAAACTACATAATAAGCTGAATTACTACCAAAATGAACTGAGTTAGCAAAAAAAGCATAGTTCATAAAAAGCACTTTCATGCGACGATGAGGATCCATCCCAGAAGGCATATTGTCTTGAACTGTGCCAGCCATATGGATGGTTTTACGTAAAATATCCTCCTCAAATTTAGTTTCCTCAGTGTCGACTAAATCATTGAGATGAATAAACAAGAAATTTTTTACTGGCTGTTTTTTTCGCAATTCCCATAAATGGGTATATAAACGTTGCTGTAAATAAAACTGTCTTCTTTGCCCATGCACGAACGTATAATATCCTTGTTTATTTAATTCATTTTCTTTGTTTCTGAATTCAGTATAGATATTTTTTAATGCTGGATTTTTAATAAAGGGTATAAAAAAATCTCGCGCAACAACGATGTCCCTATGTTGTTTTAAGTGTAATAAGGTAGGAGAAATATCTTTAGTACTAGCCAAAATAATTTCTGCTAAAAGAATAACCTTTTCTGGAAAATGTTTTTCTATAAGAATTGCCTTAGCTAATTGAGAATTTTGAGTTTTTGATAAAATAACTTCTGCTAATTGAGGGCTTAATTCTTTAATATGATCAAGAGCAGTTGAAATTGTTTTATCAAAAGGAATATCTTTTAAAAACCACAAGGTTCTTGTTGCAAATAAATCATTTATTTTTAGAGATTTATTAAAGAGCATTATATTTTTGGCAATTGCTGAACCAATTATTTTTTTTGGTGTAACTATTTTTTCAAAAAAATTATTTAATTTATTTTGATCCCTATACTCACTCAAATCAAAACTAATTTCAATAGTATGTAAAACGCGAAACAAATCTATCAAATCATTACTTTGATTCTTGATAATGAAATTTATGTGATCTGCTAAATACTGAATGAATGCCTGATAATTGTTCAAAGCGTCAATAAATTCTTCTTTACTAAATAAAGATCCTATTATTTCTTTTCTTAAAAGTGAGTAAATATTAGGACTGCTTAAATTGTCAAAAAAAAGTTTTAAGTTCTCTTGTTGTTTTTGCTGGTTATCATCTGATATGACTCTGTGTTCAATGGGAGGTGTTTGAGTCTTAATACAAAAAAAAGCGCCTATTACTAAAAAGCCCGAAAAAATATAATATTTAGATTTCATAGAATTCTCCTCAATTTTTTTCAGGATATCAGTTTGATAAGGAGCTTTTCTATGAAATCATTAAAAAAATTAATTTAGTCTTTTATTTAAACTCTGGCTTTAACAGATCAAAAATCTCTTTTAAATCAAAAGAGACAACCTTTACATCAGCCAATGCTGGCAAAAAATTGGTGTCTCCATTCCAGCGGGGCAAAATATGCATGTGCAAATGGCTCGGGATTCCAGCGCCTGAAGCTCTGCCTATATTTAAACCAATGTTTATGCCTTCAGCTTTTAAAACTCTTTCTACTATTGCAACACAATGACTGGTTATATCCATCATCTCATGGCGCGCGTCAGCAGATAAGTTTTCTAAGCTTTTTTCATGTGATAAAGGCAATACCATTAAGTGACCGGCATTGTACGGGTATTTATTAAGCACGACAAAGCAGTGTTTATATCGTTTTAAAATGAAATGTTTTTCATCATTATTTTCTTGTAATTGAGTACAAAAGACGCAATCATTTTTAAGAGCATTTTCTTTTTTTGAATCTTCGGTTGAAGCGGCGTATGTGCTGCGCCACGGTGCATACAAAGTTTTCATTTTAAAAAAGCTTTCTTTTTAATAATTTGTTTTTTCTTTTAAATATAGCTTAAAAAACACCTACGCGGTATGCGAAGAAAATAAAATATTTTATTAAATCTTTTTTTATGGCCTTCCAGGCCATGGGGCAAGGGCGCTTGGTGTGCGCACCCCTTGCCAATCCCCACACCAAAGAAGTATCTTTGGAATCTCTTGTCGAAGAGCAACTCGCCTCTTGCCAGCTTCGCTGGCCCACGGCTCACACACTCCCTTCGACAATTCGGAATTAAACACTTTAGGCGAATTCTGTACGAATCGCTTTCGCCGGGTACCTCTAAAGGGCACCTCTTGGCTCAGCTCTGCCAATAATTCTTACATACTTAACTGTTCTAACCTATAAAGCCTTAGTGAGAAATGATAAGTTGAAGAGAAGATTGACAGAGCTCGCGTTTGTCGCCCGCTTGCGAGGCGCAGAACGCGGCTAGTCGTTCAGAAATGGATAAAGCGTTAAGATCTTTTTGCGATGGCTGCTCGAGCGGGTGCAGCTTTCGTAGAAAGCGAAGAAGCGAGTTCCAGCGCAATAGGAATCCAAAGGAACTATTGGTCCAGGTTTCCAAAGGTGTTTGGATTAACACCTTTGGCGCTCTCGCCGCGGAGGCGATTTAAAAAAAATATTAATTTTTAAAAATAAGGATTATGAGAAAAAAAGTTATTTATCAATTAATATACCCAACTCGAGCGTGTTCATAACACAACCCAACGTTCTCTAAATTTATAGGAACATTACTCCAGAGATTTAATAAATCTCGGTAATGCGGACTCTTGATCGAAGAAAGCTGTTCTAAAACGTCTTTGGTGCGATAGAGTGCCATTGAAGTTGTGTTATATCTGCGCCAGTCGCCATCGTCGGCATAATGGAATGCCCATGCAAGCATTGTTGCATTTATTGGATTAAGTGCTGGCATTGGTTGCTGCATCGCCGTATGTGTGCAAATATTTTTTTCAGTTCCGAGGTTTAGATAAAATCCATAAGCAAATGCGTGTTCGAGTGCAAAAACACAATCGCTACAATTAATATAATGAGTAGGCACTAACGATGAATCAGAAAATAAAATATATTCTGATTTATTAAGCGCATGTAACAATGCAGGAATTGAAGCTTTATTGCAAATGACATTGCTTGCTTGTAATTGGCTATACTGTTCATCTTCATTGTCGTGTAACACGTAAATAGTATTCACTCCGAGCATAAGTCTGTTGCAGGCATTAATAAAATTACGTGCTGAATCAACTGAATTACTAAATACAATAATATTAGTTTCTTTATGCTTAAATGGATCAAAATAATTTTGAGCTGAATGGTTCAATCGAGCGTATACCGATTTTTCTCTGAGTAATTTACTTCCTAATACTTGAACATCTTTATTAGCTTTAAAATCATTAATTGGTGTTTCTACATTGCGAATGTAAATTACTTCAGGAATATACTGGAAATGAGTTCCGGCCATTTCCATCATCGGATAATAAATTGCTAAATCTGCATTTGCAGGAAAAAACTGACCTTGATAATAGGGGCCTTCAAATAATAGATCTTTTAATTGTACTTGATGGAAGAGCCATGCATAGAAGGTACGTAGTTGTCCGGGCATCCACCATTTTTTTCTATACAGTTGTTTTTCAACGTATTCATCTGGAATTGGTTTGCAATATCCCATCTGATTAGTGGGCCAATTGATAAACGAACCATACGTGATCCAGACGTCTGGATTTTGGTAAATGTTATTAACTAAATTGAATACTTGATCATCAGCAAGCCAATCGTCGCCATCATAGTTAAAGACGATTTCATCAGGCTCACACATTTGTAAAGCAAAATAGAGATTTGCCATAGCACGCTTGCGTGTTTTATTTTTGATGAGGGTAACGCGATGTTGTTGATTACAGGCAAATACATATTGTTCTATATATTCTGCATTGCCATCAACCGATGCATCATCAACAATAATTACGCGATAATTTTGATAAAAAGCGGTGTTCTCTGGATTCTTTTGAAAAAAAATTGTTTCCAGATTTTTAACACACCATTCAGCATTGTTAAAAGAAGTAATTACGATCACGAACTTTTTTTGTATTATCGCATCCGCGATAATGCTGTTGATGGAGAATGCAGTAACAAAAATAAAAAATTTTAAAATATTCTTTACCATGTCTTTTCCTTTAAAGGCTCATAACGTCTTTTTTTTCTAATACAATCTTCTAATTCTCGCTGATGAGTTGGGTCATGATGATATGAAAGTGGATTATCGTCATTATAGATATACAAAATTTCAGGAATAAATTGCACGTGAAAGCCCGCCATTTCAATCATGGCAAACATAGTCACTACGTCAGCACATTTAGGAAAAAAACTTCCTTCATGCAGCAAATCGTCATATGAAATCAATTGAAATAGCCCTGCATAGAAGGTTCGTAGGTGTGAGGTGCGCCAGGTAATATCTCTAATTCCATTTTTTTGGGTTATTTCTTTAGGAATTGGTTTGCAAAAACCTTTCTTATTTTTTTTAAGATACCAAAATTGACCATAGGTAAGCCAAATATTTGGGTTTTGATAGATGGTATTAATGGTTTCAAAAACGTTATCATGTGCAAGCCAATCATCGCCATCAACGATGACAACTATTTTGTCTGAATCTATTGAATGAATAGCACTGTATTGGTTATATAAATGTCCTTTGCGCTCCGGATTATTAATAATAAGAACTTTATCTTCCAAATGATATTCATAAACGAGACTGGTGATGCATTCGAGTGTGTCATCGGTCGAATTATCATTAATATAAATGAGAAACCAGTTCTGATAAGTTTGTTGGGCAATTGAATCTAAATATTTTTTGCACCATTGGCTGTTATTGTAGGAAGCAGTAATGATGACCAACGGTTTTTGCTGCGTGGTTTGCGCATTACATAAGACAAATAATGATAAAAATCCCCATAAAAGTCTCATAAGACTTTTCTCCCTTCGCTACGTCCCTATTTTTTTTTATACCAATTTCGCGCATCACAGATCAAGAGAAATCAAAAACTTATATGGTTTTATTTTCCAATCTGAAAATATATTTTTCATTAAATTGTTTAATTTTTCTTTTATTTTCAATAATATTAAAGAAAAATAGAAAGGAGTATTGATGAACTATTTTAAATATATTCTATGTATAATGGTAATTTTTTATTGTACGATAAATGCTGAGGAGCAAGCGCCTCTTAAGGTAACTGTTTTAGGAACGGGCTATGTTGGGCTTATAACTGGTGCTTGTTTTGCTGAGTTTGGTCATATTGTTCATTGTGTTGATACGCAAAGCAGTAAGATAGAACTACTTAATAATAATATAATGCCTATTTACGAGCCGGGTCTTGATCAGTTAGTAATCGGGAATGTTAAAGCAGGTAGGCTTTCATTTAGTAGTGACATTGCTCAAGCAATTGAATGGGCAGATTGTATTTTTATTGCAGTAGGAACACCTGCACATATTGATGGTTGTGCTGATTTAACTGCGGTATATAAAGCTTTTGATATGATTATTTCTCATTTGAATAGTTATAAAATTATCTGCATGAAGAGTACGGTTCCGATCGGAACATGCCAATCACTGTGTAAAATGTTGGATGATAAGGGAATTTCCCCTGAGCTTTATGACTTAGTTTCTAATCCGGAATTTTTGCGAGAGGGCTCAGCAATTTATGATTTTATGAATCCTGATCGTTTGGTCTTTGGTGTTACCTCTATTCATGGTCAACAATATATGGAACGACTGTATAAGCTATTAATTGATCAAAATGTTCCTGCATTGTTTACTCATCTTGCATCTGCAGAAACTATTAAATATGCATCAAACGCTTTTTTAGCTACAAAATTAAGCTTTATTAACGAAATTGCGAATTTATGTGATAAAACGGGCGCAGATATAGTCGATGTGGCTAAAGGTCTGGGATTGGATAAGCGGGTAGGCAGCGCTTTCTTAAAACCGGGTCCAGGATTTGGTGGTTCATGTTTCCCCAAAGATTGCCATGCATTGTGCAAAATAGGACAGATATATGATTCACCGGTTTTTATTGTTGAGGCTGCTTTACAAGTAAATGAATTGCAAAAACAAAAACCTTTTGAAAAATTACAGAATTTATTGCCCGATCTTTCGGGCAAAACGATTGGTATTTTGGGTCTTGCTTTTAAAAATAATACCGACGATATTCGCTATTCTCCGGCAATAACTTTGATTGAATTATTATCAAAGCAGGGTGCACGCATTAAAGCCTATGATCCTGCAGCCATGAATGAGATGGCAAAATTATTTCCTGACATTCAGTATTCAACATCCCTTTATGAAGCGGCTACTGATGCGGATGCGATTGTAATCATTACTGAATGGGATCAATTTAGAACAATTGATTTAAGGCAGTTGAGCACCGTGATGAAAGGAAATATCGTAGTTGATGCACGAAATTTATTAGACCCTGCTCAATTAAAGCAACATGAGTTTGTATATGCGCAGATAGGTCGAAATCAATAATGAGCTAAAAATAAGCAAAAAAAAGGCGCCTGGGTTAAAGGCGCCTTTTTTTTAAATCAAATCTAATTGATTAGTAACGGCTGTTACCACCAAAGCGTGGACCACGGCTTTGGAAACGGTTGCCATCACGAGCTGGACGCTCTTCACGAGGGCGAGCTTCGCTAACAACTAATCTTTGGCCTTCGTATTCCATGCCATTAAGAGCAGAAATTGCTTCTTGTGCATTGTCATTTTCTGGCATTTCGATGAACGCAAAACCTTTGAGTGCGCCAGTGAATTTATCTTTAATCATTTTGATTGAAGTTACTGGGCCGTATTGTTCAAAAAGTTCTCTAAGTTTTGCTTCATTTACTGTACGAGGAAGTCTTCCGACATAAATATTCATATATTTCGCTTAAATAAAAAAAAATTAATACACAAAAAAACAACAGAAAATTATTGGTGCTCTTTCCCCTCCAGATTTTTAGATATGATTTTTAATAGGTGATTTTTTATAGATCTGATTTTCATTCAAATGATAGGTTAAAAATTGAATTATTAGTCTCATTATATGCAGTTTTATAAATTATTGCAATCTTTGCTTATTTGTAAAAATTAATTCAGCTAGTAAATTAAATCGGTTCGGGACCTCTGATAGACTATATTTCCAAAAAAACGTGTTGTTTTTTCGTCAAAATCACATGCTATTGCCGTAAATCCTTGGCTTTCCATCCAGGTATTTATCTCTGATTTAGTGGGTTGATTCTCGTAGGCAGATATGAAATTTACCTCTAAATAGATTAAAGCTGCCTTTTTTATTAAATCAGGGCTTGCTTGTAATGCTGCCAGTTCATGTCCCTGCATATCAAGCCATATAAAATCTGCATGATCTATATTATGTTTTTTGGCCCAGTCTGTAAGCGTTACGGTGGCTACCTCTATAGTGCCTGGATAGGTAATAGGGGAAGCGGCCAGGCGATCTTTGGGTTTATGGAGGGTACCGGC
>CAYSAX010000052.1:0-8246 GCA_964429045.1 uncultured Pseudomonadota bacterium | reverse complement strand
ATGACAATTCTTGTGCCTACCCATAACTTAACTTCTGTTGGAATTAGAAGATTAAGTTCTACCGAAAATATTAGTGATATTTTTAAAACGCTTTCTCAACCGGCTCAAAAAATCTCTTATGATGCCGTTACCAATTGGAACAAGCGCAATAAAGATTATCAATGCAAATTAAGAAGCGGAGATTTACAGGAGATTTGTAAAATTTACCGCGATCTTAAAAATATGTCTTTTTACAAAGAACTGTCTTTTGGAGAAAAGGCACTTTTGCAACAGACGGAAAATCTCTTAGCCCAAGAAATTTCGTTGGTACAAAATATGGAAGAGGTAAAGGCTATTGAGCATTTACGTTCTCTTTTTACTAAAGTTACGAGTCGCCCGAATTCAGCTGCCACAATGCTTTAGTTAACTTATCATGTATAAAAAAGGGGTTTGATTCGTCAAACCCTTTACTCATTTGTAAAATACTATTACTAGTAAGGACTCGTGCATGCGTAAGTGCATGATCATTATTTTTGGGCCCACCGGCGTAGGCAAAACTGATTTTGGTGAGCAGCTTGCATCTAAGCTTCCTGCCGAGATAGTCAATGCCGATCTTGGGCAATTCTACACACCACTCTCTATCGGTACTGCAAAGCCAAATTGGCAAAAGTCGCCTATCCCGCAGCATCTGTTTGATATTATCAATGAACCGCGCTTGATGACGGTCTCTGAATATCGGGATCTTGCCTTACAAACATTTAATCAGATATGGGCGCGTGGTAATATTCCTATCATTATTGGTGGCTCAGGATTTTATCTTAAATCACTTTTTTTTCCGCCACAGGCTGTCAACATAAGTAAAGATTTTGAATACTCCCCTCAAGTAGATGGCTGGAAAGAGCTTTATGCTGTTGATCCTGAACGTGCTTTAAAAATTCATCCCAATGATAGTTACCGCATAAACCGTGCTTTATCTATCTATCATGCAACGGGTAAAAAACCATCTGAATATCAGCCGTTCTATCAACCGGTTGGGAGCTTTTGTTTTGTGTATGTTACCCGACATCGCCAAGATCTGTATAGCCGTATTGATCAGCGGGTCAAATTAATGTTGAGCGAGGGTTGGATACCAGAGGTGGAACGCTTGCATGGTACTGTATGGGAAACATTTCTGAAAAAAAAGAAATTAATTGGATATGATGATATACTTGAGTATCTAGAAGGTGAAAAAAAGGAGCTTCAATTGAATGCATTGACTGATTCTATCGCACAAAAAACACGTAATTATGCAAAACGGCAAATTACGTTGGGCAATCAGTTATTTAATCAGCTTGAAAACGTGTTATTCCAGACCTCGGATAAGACCAGCTCATGCGTTCAGTTTGACTTGACTTGCCCACCGATTGAATTATATATTAATCAACTATTGCAACGGGTTGATTCGATGCATTGTTTTGATAAGGATAGGTCGGAAAATGTTTGAAAAGAAATCACATACCAATGAGTTTACCGTATTGCTTACCATGCGCCAATTAAGTCTGGCAGTGGCAGCTCTTCTGGGGCTTAGTTTCTTTATTTTTATTTCAGGATATTTTTTAGGTAAAAAAAAGGCGGCTGAAGAGTTTTCTTATAGAACCGATCAAGAATCGCTGGCTGATCAAATTTATTCATCGATGTGTGTTTTATATGATGCCAAAGATGAAAATGATGAAGAAGAAGATTCGCAAGAAGAAAATGAAACAATTGAAACAAATAAGCAAACTGATCAAAAGGAAGAGATTGTTCAAGAATCTCCCGCAGTTGTTGCAAGTGCACAAAAAAAATATAAATTAACACTTGCCGGATTTTCTGCAGCACAACAACAAGAAGCGACCGCTATGGTTGCTCGTTTAAGTAAAAAAGGATTTTCCGCACAAGTGAATGAAATTCCAAGCAAAACTTCTAAAGGAAAAATAATTACGTGGTACCAGGTTGTTGCAAATGTAGCAGTGCCTGAAGGAGAGTTGGAGCTTACTCAACACGAAATTTCAAAAATTGCACATGTTAATAAAAAAAGTATCAGAATAGATGAACGCGCATAAATTGATGAAAGGTCTTACATGATTACCGTAATACGAAAAAGTTTTAAAAGCCGTGCCTACAAAATATTTTTATGGGTCATACTCTTAGCTGTTGCAGGAGTATTTTCTGTTGTTGAAATGGTTAGAAATATTTTTATGGGCAAATCGAGTGGCACTAGCTGGGTTTTGCAAGTAAACAATACCACCATTCATATGCCCGAGTTTGCTCGCTCGGTTGCCGATCAACAAGAGCGCATTAGAATTATGCGCGCTCAATACGGGCAATATGCCGATATGTATTTTCAAATGATGGGACTTACTCTTGATCCGCAACGTTTAGCATTAGATTCTCTGGTGCGTAAATCATTACTGAATCAAGCAGCTGCTAAAATGCCATTGCATGTTGCGTCTGATGTAGCTCAATCACAACTTAATAACCCAATGCTGATTTCGCAGGAGCTTTCTGATCTTGTTCCATTTGCAACATGGGATCCTTCTTTGGGCGGCATTAATAGAAACTTGTTGCATGGCTATTTGCGCCAGATGGGTATTTCTTCTACTGAATTTGCAGAGCAATTAGCGCAAGGTATTAAGCGTAATGATGTAAGATTATTAGTTGAACATGCAGCCTACACCCCTGAATTTCAAACCAAGCAGCATTTTTCAAATTTATTTTTAGGACATAAGTTTTCTATTGCAACAATTAACAGCCAAGATGTACTGGCTCAGGTAAAAAAAGAAGCAATAAGCGACGAAAAGCTTAAGGCTTATTATGACCTTAAGAACACTCAAGAAAAACGATATAGTGTTCCTGAAAAACGATCAGCAAAAGTAGTAACTTTTGAACCTAATTCCTATGGCGTTACCGCGTCAGATGAGGAAGCTGATAAATATTATCAAAACAACAAAGCACAATTTGTTGATCAAGCGACTCAAGTGCAAGTTCGTCACATACTCTTGAAAGTTGATGATGCATCTAAAGATAAAGCGGTAGCAGCTCAGGCAGAAAAAATTCGCCAAGAGTTATTGCAAAAGCCTGAACAATTCGCAGCAAAAGCAAAAGAACTTTCACAAGATTCAAAAACTGCATCACAAGGTGGTTTAATGCCAGCATTTTCAAAAGGAACTCATGATGCTGCATTTGAAAAAGCCTCATTCTTATTAAAGGATGATGGCGCTATATCAGCAGTAGTTCGCATTAATGATGGCTATGAGATTGTACAACGCGTAAATAAAAAGGCGCAAACATTTAAACCTCTTTCAGCTGTCAGCAAAGATATCAAAGAAAAAATACGTCAGAAAAAATTCGTAGAACGTTTTGCTTTAGATATGAGATCATTGATTCGTCAAAATTCAAAAGAATCAGTGCAAGCGTTTATTAAAGAAAAGCATGGTAAAGAAAGTAGCGTTACCGATCTTGTTGCAGGAACAACTCCTTTAACAAAGACTCTTTTTTCTTTGAAAAATAATGATAGCGGATACTTCCAGGAGAACAATCAAGGTACATTAGTAACTCTAACTAATGTAAAAGCTGCATCAGTTCCGGTGCTTGAAAGTATTAAAGATAGAGTCAAAGAAGATTATTATAAAGATGAGACGGCAAAACAGATTAAAACGCGATTAGCAGACATAGTTTCTTCTGGTTCTTTAGGAAATGCTAAAGTTGAAAAGACCGGCTGGCTACGCCACTCTAAAGACTTTAATACCGATAAACAAGAGCTCAAAGATCTTACCAGCAAAGGCATTGATCTCAATAGAATATTTCAGTTAGAAAACAAGGGTTCTATTGCTACTTTTGAGCGCAATGGTACTGGCTATGCGGTTCGTTTAGATGATATAGCGGCATTTGAACCTGCGGCATACCAAGATAAAAAAGGAACGATCATTTCTGAACTCGAACAGCAGAAAAAGTCTGTAGCGACGGCTGGATTTGTTGCTTCTTTATATAGAAATGCTAAAATTAACAAAAATGAGTCTCAAATTCGTACAGAATCGTAAAGAAAATACAATATGAAACATAATTCTTCATCAAAAGAAACTGGTTCAAAGACTAAGGCAGCAGTAGTAGCTTTAGAGCCTCACGATAAGGTTCTGAAAAAAAAGGCGTTAGAGGTTACCTTTTCCCAGATTGATAAACAATATGGAAATGGTGCAGTAATGCTACTTGGCCAGGCAGCCAATTCCCGCGTGGAAGCTATTTCTACCGGATCGCTCTTAATCGATCAGGCGATCGGTATTGGCGGGTTGCCGATAGGACGAGTGGTTGAAATTTTTGGACCTGAAGATTCAGGTAAAACAACCTTAGCGATGCATGCAATTGCTCAAGCTCAAAAAAGAGGTGGCATTTGTGCATTTATCGATGCAGAACATGCGTTAGACCCTGCATATGCTAGCAATTTGGGTATTAACATCGATGATCTAATTATCTCTCAACCTGACTATGGTGAGCAGGCGTTAGATATCGCTGAAATGCTTATTAGATCTGGTGCGGTAGATATTATCGTCATCGACTCGGTTGCAGCATTGGTTCCCAAGGCTGAGCTTGAGGGTGAAATGGGCGATTCCCATATGGGACTCCAAGCTCGTTTAATGTCCCAAGCGCTTCGTAAGTTGACGCCAGTGGTTCATAAATCAAAAACTGTTTTGATTTTTATTAACCAGATTCGTCAAAATATTGGGGCTATGCCGTTTGCTCCTAAAGAGACTACAACCGGTGGTAATGCGCTTAAGTTTTATGCGTCATTGCGACTTGATGTACGAAGAATCGGTAGTTTGAAAAAAGATGATCGCCATATTGGTAACAGAATATTGGTTAAGGTCGTAAAAAATAAGGTAGCTCCTCCGTTTAGACAAGTAGAACTTGATCTCTTGTTTAGCGAAGGAATTAGTAAAGAGCTTGAACTGCTTGATGCGGCAATCCATCATAATGTGATTGTTCAATCAGGATCTTGGTTCTCCTATAAGTCTGAGAAAATTGCTCAGGGTAGAGACCAAGCATTGCAGTTCTTGAAAACAAATAAAGAAGCTTTTGAACAGATTATGGAACAAGTAATTGCCGCAGGTAATGCGTTAAGAGTAGTTCCTGCAAAATCAGTTCCGGCTGAATAACATTGAGTGTGTATGGAAACATCGAATAAAAATAATAATTTGAATGTAAAAGAAAAAAAGGATACGGGTCCTCTTATGAATGAGAAGATCCGTGCTCCACGCCTTCAGTTAATTGCTGAAGATGGTAGAAATATCGGGATTGTATCTCGTGGAGAGGCGCTTAAGCTTGCCCAAGAAGCAAACCTTGATTTGGTCTTGATCGCTGAAGAAGGTCGTGAGGGTGTGCCGGTTGCTAAAGTTATGGACTTTGGTAAATCCCTTTACGAAAAGAAGAAGAAGCAGCATGAGGCTAAGAAGCACCAAAAGGTCATTCAGATTAAAGAAGTAAAGATGGGAGCAAAGATTGGCGAGCATGATTTTCAAACGAAAATGCGCCAAGCGATTGACTTCCTTAAAGATGGCAAACGTGTAAAGTTTACTTTATTCTTTAAAGGCCGTGAAAACGCTACTAAATTTGAGCGTGGAACGGAAATCTTTGAGAAAATTTCGAGAACTTTTGAAGAGCATGATTTGCTTAAAAATTTAGGACAAGAGGCTGACTCAAGAATGGGTTCTCTCTGGTCTCGCGTTTATTATTTAAAAAATGTTAAATAGCTCAATAGGAATATACCATGCCTAAAATGAAAACACGTTCTTCTGCAAAGAAGAGATTTAAAAAACTTAGCAAAACTTTGATCAAACGCGCTAAAGCGTTTCGTCGCCACTTGTTAACTAAAAAATCAGCAAAACGTAAAGATCAATTACGCAAAGCTGCATATGTACATAAAGCAGACGTTGGTAGAATTTCTAGAATGTTGCCAAACGGTTAATTAATAACGAATTTAAGATTTAGCGGAGCATAATATGTCACGAGTAAAACGTGGTACGGTTACAAAAAAACGTCACAAAAGATTATTAAAAAAGACTAAGGGTTATTGGGGACAACGCGGCAACGTATTTATGCGTGCGTCAGAAACTTTAAAGCGTGCGATGGCATTTGCTTTTAAAGGACGCAAGTTGAAAAAACGTGATATGCGCGGTTTGTTCATTGCTCGCATTAAAGCAGCTACCGTTTCTCACGGTGTTTCTTATAGCAAATTCATCCATGGATTGAAGCAAGTTAAAGTTGAATTAAACAGAAAAATGTTGAGCCAACTTGCAATTTGTGAGCCTCAAGCATTTGCTGAATTAGTTTCTCTTTCGCAAAAATAATAAGATTAT
Source organism: uncultured Pseudomonadota bacterium (assembly GCA_964429045.1). Classification (GTDB taxonomy): domain Bacteria; phylum Babelota; class Babeliae; order Babelales; family Vermiphilaceae; genus BTUB01. The sequence continues at coordinate 1,899 of CAYSAX010000052.1, read as the reverse complement.
TGACTTTCGCTTTCGTACTTATTTAATCTATCCTTAAAATAGACTCTTTATAACATTAAGGGGGAGTAAATGAGTATGTTAAAGTTGTTAGAAGAAAAACTTACTTGCTTAGCTGAGCTAGTTAAGGAAATAAAAACAGAAAATGCTAAATTAGCTGAAGAGAATGCTCAGTTGTCAGCTGAACTTTCGATGCTAAAGAACTCATTGCAAGATTCACTTAAAGAAAAAGAATTAACACGCATTGTTGTTGATGATTTAATTAAAAGTATCGATTCATTAGTTGAAAATCAATGTTGAAACTATGAAAGCTAATAATTATAAATTAACAATTTTTGACGATCAATATTCAGTGGTCAGCGATGAGTCTCAATCGCAAGTAAATCAAGCTGCAGATATGGTGGATAAGCTCATGCATGAGATATCGGCTAAGCTATCTCAGATTGATGAAAAGCGAATTGCAGTATTAGTTGCGCTTCAATTGGCAAGTAAAATGCTTGCTTTGGAACACCAGATTGAAAACACCACAGAATTTCATAAAGAACTGGCGGATCGCATAGAAAATGAATGCATCGCACTATTGCGACGCTAACCGATAGATTCTGCTTAGATTTTTGCATTCTCTTTATGCCTTTGCATAGATGTTTTTAAACCATCCTTAATGGGATGGTTTCTTTATTTTTTACCTATCAAGACAATTGCATGTTACACTGTATATGTTTTGATATAGATTTTGATATTTTAGGAAATGATTTATGAGCTTGCTTGTCTTTATACTAAACGGTATTGGCATAATTGGTATGATTGCCAGTATTATACTTTTGATTATTACCAGAAAAAAAGTGCTTGATGCACGGCTGATTTATGAAGAATCACAGGAAAAACTGAGAAATGCTAAACGTGAAATTGAAAATGAAAAACGTGAAGCCCTTCTGAGAGTTAAGGATGAAATTTATAAAAAACGCAGTGATTTTGAATTTGAAATGAAACGGGACCGTGCCGAAGTTGATCGCGCTCAAGCTAAATTAAATTCCCGTTACGAAGCGATTGAAAAAAAAGAGCATGATAATGATGATCTAAAGCGTGAGCTTCAACAAAAAGAGCGTAATCTTTCACGTTCCGAAGATCTGGTACGTGCTAATGAAACTAAGCTTAAGACGGTTTACAGTGAATTGATCGGTAAACTTGAGCGGACCAGTGGCATGACTAAAGATGAGGCTAAACAAGCCTTGATGCATACGCTTGAAGATGAAGTACGTTTATCTACTCAAAAATGGGTACAGAAGGTTGAAGAAGATGCCCGTCAGATTGCTAAAGATAAATCTGTTCAGATCGTTGCTACTGCCATGCAAAGATATACCGCTGATCAAGTGGCTCCCCATTCTTCCAGTGTGGTTCATTTGCCCAATGATGAGATGAAAGGTCGCATTATTGGTAAAGAAGGTCGTAACATCAAATCATTAGAGATGGCAACCGGTATGGAATTCGTGATCGGTGAAACACCAGAAATTATCACCATCTCCGGATTCAATCCAATACGCCGAGAAATTGCGCGTAGAACTCTTGAAAAATTGATTATCGATGGTCGCATTAATCCAACTCGTATCGAAGAGACGGTTGCGCAATGCGAGAAAGAAATTGAAGAGATGATTCAAGAATACGGCCGAGAAGTGGTCCTTGAATTTAATCTTCAAGGTGTCCATCCAGAAATTATTACCGCTTTGGGTAAACTTTATTTTAGAACTTCATATTCTCAGAACGTACTTGATCACAGTAAAGAGGTTGGTTTATTTGCGCGCATGATTGCGGATGAACTGGGTCTTGATGGTTCTTTAGCGCTTCGTGCTGGCTTGCTTCATGATATTGGTAAAGCAGTTACCTCTTAAGTTTAAGGTCCTCATT
>CAYSAX010000051.1:5896-8422 GCA_964429045.1 uncultured Pseudomonadota bacterium | reverse complement strand
CTTGTCCACCACGGATACCAGTCCAGAAAGCTGTTTTAATAAATTTTGGATCTAAGTATTGGCTGACATCGCCGCTCTTAACGGTGCCGGCAACTGCGGGGATCTTATCGTTTAATGAGTTAATTTTAACCCCTAATTCAGTCAACTTAGCTACTAAGCCATCAACCAATGATTGGTTGGTTACTGATAAAATGACTGCCGCCGCTGCTGCTTTTTTAACTGGAGGCGTTGGTAACGGTTTGTTATAACGAATAGGTGCATCTGCTGCAGCAGCTGGTTTTGATGAATAAGTATGTGCTGCCGCTGGTGTTGCAATTGGATCATTATTTATAGCTCCATAGTCTTTACCACGCGGATCTTGTGACGCATACGGCGCTGGTGCAGCAACTGGTCGCACCGGTTGACCGCCCCATAATACTGCTGGTCTTGCAGAACCATCAGTTTTGGCAGGATCGATAGTACCCATATCTTTTCCACGTCGAGGATCACCGGTATAAGGCGCTTGTTGACCTACTGGCCTGACTGGTTGACCACCCCAAAGCACTGCTGGTCGAGCAGAACCATCAGTTTTTGCAGGATCGATAGTACCCATATCTTTTCCGCGTCTTCCTCCAAGCGTTGGATCATCCATACCGAATGCTTGAGTTAATGATAAAAGGCCTAAAATAGCCAATAATTGTAATTTCTTCATATATATCTCCTTCACTTTAAGTTTAACCAATAAAAGCCCTGATTTTCAATGGTTTTAAAGCAATATAGTTTCTATTTGAAATATCATTGAAAATTGAGATATATTTTTATTAAACTAGAATAAAGCCATTTATGACTATAAAGACAGGAAAATGTATGAAATTATTAAGAATATTATGTGCTATTTCATTTTTAATAGCAGCTGCGCCCATCCAGAGTATGAATATGTTTACTCAATGGTTTAAAAAACCTTATACCAGCCAAGTAGAATACGCCACCGATGAACTTAAAGATTTATACGTTAAATCGTTAAAGCCATATATAGATCACCTTGAATATCCAAGATTTAAATTATTGCCCGCTTTATTTGGAATACAAAAAACAGCCAATAAGCCTGACCGTAAGCTTGCTTTAGAAGCAGAATACTCACAAAAAATAAAAGATCTGGTAATGCAAGGCGCTAATACTAATATTATCGAATCACCACTTCATTATGCTATCGCAATTGATAATGATGATCTCGTTCGCTTTTTATTAGAACATGGCACCAATCCCAATCAAGCTGACAACGATGGAATCTCTGCATTTAACTTTGCAAAATTGCACAACAATCCTGAAGTAGTAAACGCTTTTATGACTACTCAAACAATCCAACCCATAAACCCTGCGTTGGTAAGCCATACATTTCAAGGAAACGTAAAAAGTTTACTTCATGACATAAAAACTATGAATTTCCCAGAAAACCCGCAACCAGAAGAAATTGAAAAAAAAGCTACGATTCAAAAAATAACTACTGATCCTTTAAAACAAAAATTGCCATAAAAGAATTTGGAAATACTATGAAATTATTACGATTATTTTTAGCTATAGCGCTGTTAGTTGCAGCTTATCCTGCATCCAGCATGGATATTTTTACCGCTTGGTATAAAGCTGCCTTAACACCTGCTCAAGCTACCCAAAAACTCAGCCAAGCGGCTCTAAATCCTGCAGTAAGCACTGCATACCAAACAAACAATCAAATAAATGAAATTAGAGATTTAGTCTCACTCGGTGCCAGTCCAAATACTCCTAATACAAACGGTGAGTATCCGCTTATGTATATCGCTGGTCAACACCGATTGGATGTATTAAACTTCTTATTAGATCGTGGTGCAGATCCAAATATTCAAAACAGATCAGGCGTTACACCACTAATAGAATCAATAAGAGTCACACGGTACGGCATTCCAAATGCTGCTTTAGATAAAAGAGCTCTGATTGAAACGCTTCTTAATCGGGGAGCAAATCCAAATTTAAGAACTAATAATGGCAATAGCGCTCTATCAACTGCTATAGAGGACGAAAAGCCCGAACTCGTAGAATTACTGCTCGAACACCGAGCAAACCCATTTCTGACTAATTTGGCTGGGTTATCCGACCGTAATTTAGGCCTCCAATCTCAAAATCCTGCAATAAGAAAACTACTTGAATCATACGTCAAACAAAAATTGCCTTGATATAATTATTATGAAAACAATAAAGCTTCTTTTAATACTCATAGTATCCGCATTTGCTTTTCCCGTATCAAGCATGGATAAACCTTATGCAACAGAAGCAGCACAACAAGAAGCTGTTCGCCAAATAATCGATCCCCATAGTTCCCTTGATGCCTGGTATGGTACCCCAGAAAGTGATTTTAAATACATCACTTCAGCATATTATAAAGTTGCAAGCTATTTATTTCCTTCCACAAAAGCTACCAATGAATTAAAAGATTTCTTTATCAATTATAGAGAGTTACAAAAAAGACCAAGACCTCTCACTCCAAATTATTGACACAACTGGCCCATACACCCA
>CAYSAX010000051.1:0-5886 GCA_964429045.1 uncultured Pseudomonadota bacterium | reverse complement strand
GCTCATTCACCAACCCCCCCGGATCAGACCGCTACTTAATCAAGGGGCAGACCCCAATACCGTCGCCCATTCATTAAATTTATTGTCGCTGGCAATTTCGTATAATGATACTGCCCTTATCGATATTTTAAGAACAAGCCGAATTCCCACTCTCTTTCACATCAAAAATGCTCAAGGTGTGCCCTATTGGTTTAATGCAGATCAACATATAAGCGACTATTTACTCAAATTTGGCCTAGTAAATGCAAATCAAAAAGATGATGAGGGCAATACCGCATTAATGTATTCTCTGGATAATCTAAATCAATATAATTATTTTTACGGTGGGCAGCCTAATAATAAAGAAAAAATACAAATATTACTCAAATATAATGCCGATCCAAGCATTCCTAATAAGCTGGGTGAAACAGCTGTTGAAGCCGCACAAAGAAAAAGATTTCCCGATGATATTATTCAAGCATTGCAAACAGCTATCGATCAGCCGCGCAAGCAAAAATTGCTCTAATTTCTCATATTCCTTTTGCAAAAAAGATGCTATTATAGCTTATTATTCCCTTTTTTTTGAGCTATAGAATGAACCCGTTTCGATTTGAACTTATTCATCAATCTCGCAAATCTTGTGCACGCGTTGGCCGTATCCATACTCCGCATGGAGTCATAGACACGCCAAATTTCGTCGCGGTGGGCACTAATGGAACCCTTAAAGGGGTTGATAGCGAAATGGTCAATTCCCTGGGTTTACAGCTCATGTTTTGCAATACTTACCATCTCATGCTCCAGCCCGGTACTGAAATTGTTAAAAAAGCCGGCGGATTGCATAGCTTTATCAATCGCAATGCCCCTATTATCACCGATTCTGGTGGTTTTCAAGTCTTTAGCCTTGCCTATGGCACCGTTAAAGATGAACTTAAAAGTAAGGGTCAAAAGAAGTCAGATAATGGTGTGGTTAAAACGACCGAAGAAGGTGTTTTATTCCGCTCATATCGCGATGGCCAAAAGATTTTACTCACTCCTGAAACATCAGTTCAAGCTCAAAAAGATTTAGGTGCCGATATTATCATCCCTTTTGATGAGCTGCCGCCCTATCATATCGATCCACAAGTTTTAAAACGATCTCTTGAGCGCACCCATCGCTGGGAAAAACGTTCTTTAGATACGCATTTGGCAAACCCTGCAAATCAAGCGATGTATGCCGTGATCCATGGGGGCATCGATCAAGATTTACGCACGCAAAGTTGCAAATATTTGACTAGTCTCCCCTTTGATGGATTTGCGATCGGCGGATCACTGGGCAAAACTAAACAACAGATGTTTGATATGCTCACCTACCTGATGCCGCAATTACCAAACGATAAACCCAATCATTTGCTGGGAATTGGCGATCTAGAATCGATCCAAACATGTGTAACGCTGGGTATTGATACCTTTGATAGCTCGCACCCAACCCGTTGCGCACGTCATGGATTATTATTTACCAGTGAAGGTAATGTAAAGATCGGTAACACTGCCAATAAAATGGCATTTGAACCGATCGATAAAAATTGTGCATGCATTGTATGTAAAAAATATACTCGTGCTTATTTGCATCATCTCTTTAAAGCAAATGAACTCTCAGGATACACGTTAGCAAGTATCCACAACCTCCATTTCATGGTCCAATTAATGGCATCTTACCGCCAACAAATTCTTAATGATGAGATTTAAACAATGACAACAACTCCTATTAAAACAATCACTTCAAGAACTCATGAAGATGTAAAATTAGTTACATCGTTACACGATAAAAAAGGCCGCACTGAGCATCATAAATTTATCGCTGAAGGTCTGCGCACCTGCTCAACACTCGCAAAGACTGGCACCAAACTTGTTCAGATGTATACAACCGAAGAAAACTTAGAAGCAGTCAGAGAGTTTGTAAAAAACTTCTTTATCACGATCGTTGAAGATCACGTGATGCAAAAGATGAGCACGGCAACGACTCCCAGCGGTATTTTAGCAGTCTTTGAAATTCCCAAACAAACTAACTTCGCTGAACTTACTTCTGGCTTAGTTATGGCAAACATCACTGATCCAGGTAACGCAGGAAGTTTAATTCGTACCTGCGCTGCACTAAACATTAAAAACATCGTGTTAATCGATGGCGTTGATATCTGGAGCCCAAAAGTTGTTCAAGCATCTGCTGGTTGCTTAAACCAAGTTAAGATTATGGATACCAGCTGGGAAACACTTTTAAAATGGAAAAAAGAACTTAAGATGTATGCACTTGTTGTTAAAGGCGGCAAAGCTCCTTCAGAAATGAACTTTGAAAATTCATTATTAATTGTGGGCAACGAAGCGCATGGCATTCCTAAAGATTGGTTGCGTGAAGTTGATGGCTATGTGACAATCCCAATGCCAGGCAACGTTGAAAGCTTAAACGCTGCAGTTGCGGGATCGTTAGGCCTCTACTTAGCATTTAACAAATAGTTTATAAAATTTTTGTTTTAAGACTTTCATTATCGATATATTTGATAGCGAATCTAATATCGCAATCATCTATGCTAATGTTGGGATTTTGCCCAAATGCTGCTAATGCCCGCATATTTTTGAAGACTTCCAATATTGCAACAAGCGTTGAATCTAGCGGATGTACCATCGCATTTCTGCGCTCTTTAATAAGTCGAGTAACACGCACACACAACTCTAAATCAGGCATTAACGGAGAAGAAGGACGAGTAATATCAGTTACTTCATGTGGTGGACGTGCTATTAATGCATTACCAATGATAGCTAAAAGTAAAAGTTTTTTCACGGCTTCTCCTATTATTTTTGTGAAAAAATAGGTTATAGTATCATGCAAGTACTTTTATCATTATCAAAAACGGTAATAAAAAAAATATAATTAAGGTTTTTTTCATGGCCACAGCGCATAAACTATCCCTTGCAACCGCGATTCTTATTAATCTCAACATCATGATGGGTGCTGGCATTTTTATTAATACCGTTGAGCTTGCAAAGCGAGCGGGGTTGCTCGGAGCTTTTATGTATCCGTTAATTGGTCTTCTAATTTTGCCTTTGATCGTTGCAATTGCAAAATTAATCAAATTGCATCCGGCTGGTGGCTTTTATATTTTTGCACAAAAAGAGATCAATCCTTTTGTGGGATACTTAAGCACGTGGAGTTATTTTATTGCAAAATTAGCTTCAGCAAGCTTAATGATACACGTTTCGGTTTCATTAATTACCCAGATCTTTCCGACGCTTTTAAGTTTTGCATCGATTCTTTGGTATGATCTTGCAGTGGTAACTCTGTTTATTTGTCTTAACTTATTGCATATGAAAACCGGAAGCCGTATTCAATTTGGTTTTCTGGGATTTAAATTAATTCCCATTTTGTTTGTAATTGGAAGCGGCTTAATCTTCTTCAACCTGAGCACAATCGGCACATTACCCATTATCTGGACCGGCATCACCGGCAGCTTGCCCTTCGTTTTATACGCAGCAACCGGATTTGAAGCTACGTGCGCCCTGAGTAGTCAAATTGAAGACGCAGAACGCAATGGCCCGCGCGCGATTTTAATATCATTCTCAACCATGATGGTATTAGTATTCTTATTCCAGTTCCTGTTCTATTTGCTTTTGGGCAATACGCTAGCTGCTCAATCAAATTATCTCGGTGCATTTCCTGCCCTTTTGGAATATCTGATTCCAAATAATCCAACGCTTGCGTATAAACTGCAAGCATTCTTTAACTTAGCCATTGCATCATCAGCATTAGGCGGATGCTATGGAATTTTATACAGCAACAATTGGAATCTTTACACACTTGCTCAGCATAAAAAAGTAGCCGGTTGGCAGTACTTAACGCGCCTTAACAAACATGCAATCCCTTATCTGTGCTTAGCAGCAGAATGGCTCTTGTGCGTAGGCTTTTTAGCATACACTGGCGGTAATCAATTGATTTTACAACCGCTGGCAGCACTGGGAACAACATTAACTTATACGATTAGTGTTATCGCACTGTATTATGCGGGTAAGCGAACTCAATTTTTTACCGGATGGAAACTCGTTGCAATCACTGCTCTTTTGAGTTGCTTAGTCTTAATCGGCGCCTGCATTAGAAATTTTATTTTGGCAGGAATTGTTCCTTTAATCGCCTTCTTCTTACTCTTACTTTTTGGTTTAGCTTTTTACAAAAAAAGCAGTTAAACAAATTGTTTTCCTGAATAAAAATGCTATATTTCTACCTTAAATAGTTAATCACATATCATTTAGGAACTTATATGCAAAAAATATTTTTCTCACTTTTAATGCTCGGAAATTGCGCGTTGCTATGTGGTATGGATAAAGAAACTCAACTTAAAGATTTGGATAAGGACCAACAGCTGGCGTATTATCTTAATACTCTTACAGAAGTTGAAAATATTGTTACCAAAGTTCGTGCACTCATCAATGAAGGCGCTAATGTTAACCACCGTATTAGCACGCGTGATGAAGCAATAAAAATAGTTTTAAGAGAAGAAGGGTGGACTCCCGAACAGATAGCAGATCTTGCAAGTGATGCTGAGCTTGAATCTTGGACTCCGCTCATGGCAATCGCACAACGTGACTTTAAACCTATAAGTGGACTTGAACAATCGTTAATAACGAATTGGCTGTTACATAGAGGCGCTCAAGTTGATGCTACGTATCATAGTAATGGTCGCCCAGAAATGAATGGCATGACCGCCCGAGCTTTTGCCTATCAATCAAAAGAATTCAAAAATTTTACCGAGCCAGTCTTTGAGTACCAACACGAACAATGGAAAAAAGAAATAGCACAAATGGGGCTCGTAAATAATCGGCACATACATTCGCAGTTTTAAAAATTTATTCTTTGCTCAACATCAGGTTAAACATCATGAAAATAGCATCGTATGCTTATTTGTTTATATGTATTACATTCTGCGCATTTGCCAACAATGACTTTGAAGAATTATGTAAAGAAGTTCAAAGAATTAGATTTGATATCCCTTACATCCAACAACTTATTTGCACTACTGATGTAAACCAGGTATCAATCAATTATGGCCACACTCCCTTAACACTCTTGGCAATGAATAAATTCTGCAATAAAGAAGAACAAGAAGAAGTTGCTCTTTTATTAGTAGAAGTGGGAGCAGTTCAAAGCAGAGACACTAAAGAATCTATCTTACATCTTACACGGACAATGCGTGATGATCATCGCAATGGCATAATTAAACCATTACAAGAGATAAAAGATAGCCTGAAATTGAGTTAGGCTATCTCAATTTCAGCGTCATCAGCGCAAATAAACATAACATAAAAGAAATGATTCCAAATCTGGTCGTAATCTTAGCTTCTGGCCAACCAAGTAATTCAAAATGATGATGAATAGGCGCCATTTTAAAGATGCGCTTTTTCCAACGTTTATAAACAAACACCTGCAATATTACTGAAAGCGTTTCAGCAACAAATAATCCCCCAGAAATCACCAATAAAAGCTCTTGTTTTGCCATGAGTGCCATGAGCGCTAATCCTGCTCCCAGGGAGAGCGAGCCGACATCCCCCATGAATACTTGGGCTGGATAGGCGTTATACCATAAAAACCCTAAAGAGGCCCCAATTAGGGTAGACCCCACGACTGCCAGTTCAGCACTTCCTGCAAAGGGAATATTCAAGTAAACCGAGAAAAGGATATGGCCAGCCAGATAAGAAATGATCGAAAAGAGGGCAAAATTGGGCAATAACGAGCCGATTGCCAAGCCATCAAGGCCATCGGTCAGATTGACCGCGTTTGAGCAGCTGACGATGATAAACATAGCCCAGGGGATAAACAGGAGGCCCAAGTCTGGGTTAAAATTTTTAAAGAATGGGAAAGAAACGGTAGTCTGCGCATGCCCCACA
>CAYSAX010000050.1:0-8476 GCA_964429045.1 uncultured Pseudomonadota bacterium | reverse complement strand
ACTTTTAAGAGTAAAACGATCAGTTTCTGTTGGCCCCGGGAGGCAAAGGACTTAGACTTGGTATCCTTAAAATGGATGCTAAAATCGTCTAAATGGGCCCCGAACAATGATCTGCCAAAACGCTGTTCATCGGCATATAGGCTGGCATGCTGCTGGGTGAATTCCTGGAATGAGCTATAAGAGGCTTTTTTAGCCTGATAGCCAAAGGCAATGGTAAATTCATCGTTAAAATATGTTCCTATCAAGACCTGGATTGTCTGCCCAAGATGGGCAAGTATTTTGATGCGTGCTTCTTGAATCTGGGTGGTTACTTGCCAGAGCTGTTCTGTCCAGAGTTGGTATGAATCCAGAGAAGCACCACGCTTTAACAGTGCATTGCGATTTTCAACAATATCCTTGCAGCGTTTGCTTAAAATTACAAAATCAGCATCTTCCAATACAATGGCTTGATCAACAAACAATCGGCGCCCTTCAGGTCCGCCTTTAATAAGGTCTAAATCATCCTCAGTAAGGGTCACGATGCGATAATAATTAAGCAATTCCTTATAAGAGCCGATCGATTTTTCATCGATCTTTACCAGCCTTTTTCGATGTGAAAATCCAACCTGTAGATTATGCAGATCACTCTCTTTTTGCAGCCGTGCTTTGATAAAGAAATGCTCTTGACCAAATTGAACCAACTCACTGGGAATATGAGTTCTAAACGAACGCAAATAACACAGATAATGCAGCGCCTCTAAAAGAGATGTTTTGCCAGTTCCATTAAGCCCTTCAATGAGCGTGATGGGATTATCAAAATCAAGTTCAAGCGCGTTAAAACAGCGAAAATTTTTAATATGTAAATGTGTTAAGCGCACAGGAACTCAATCTAATTTGATGTTGGTGATACCGGCATAACCAAGTACGTTAAATGGCTTTGCTCAGTCTCTGTTTCAAAAATTATAGGACGTGAAGAATTTTTAAGATAAAACTTTACGCGATCATCTGAAAAGGCTTGTAATCCACTCAAAAGATATGGCGCATAAAAACGAACATCCAATTTAGAGCCACTAAATTCATGGAGGGCAAGCGCTTCTTGTAGTTTACCTACTTCTTTATTTTGCATGGACACTTGCAAGCGATCGGGTTCAAATCCAAAATTGGTTGCGATAAATTGTCCTGAGAGCAAGCATGATGAACGGCGTAATGTTTTTACCAATTGACCACGATCAACGGTTGCACCAATGAATCCTTCTTTATTAAGAATGGGTGCATATGCAGGAAATGGATCTGCTAATAATTTGGTAAAGAAATTAAATGATTCACCCGAAAAAACTAACTGGTTCCCACAGATGCCTAAGAAGATCGTGCTGTCAGGCGCGCTTTCTAAAATCTTTTTAACTTCAAATATCGCGCGGCGTGGCAATAACCACTTTTTATTTTCAGGCAACGTGTATTTTTGAGTACTCACTTGTGCCAAACAATGGCCATCAGTGGTAGTCATTTTAAATTCAGAATCAGAAATCTCTAAATAAAGGCCATTGAGTGCTTGATTAGCATTATTTTGAGGAATTAAGAATGCCACTTTATCAAGCATCTCAAGTAAGAACGTTGCGCTCAATTGCATTAAATTTTCAATACGTTCAGGGAATGGAGGAAACTCTTGCGCGTCTTTAATATTAAGCGCTAAATCAACCGATCCTGCTTTAAGGGTAAGTTGATTATTATCAAAAATAAATTCGATATCACCTTCTAATTCTTTTACCAAATCAAAGATGCGGCGCCCAGAAACTAAAAATGAACAGGGTTGATCAATGGTGCTATTTTTTACTAAATAGCTAGATTGAAGGCTGATTTCTAAATCAGTGCTTTTAAGAACCAATTCTTTGTGACCTACCGAGAACAAAATCGAAGTGGTTGCATCGATAGTTGTTCGCTTCGTGCAAATTGGCTGCATCGCCGCTAGTAATGAAAGAAATGGTTTTTGCTCAACAACAAATTTATTTTCCATGAAAAGGCCTTTTTAATTTTTTTTCTTATTTTAAATCCTTTTTCATGATTTAGTATAATCAGATCGTCAAAAAGAAAAAGAGAAAAGCATTATCTTTCTGTAATATTTCAATTGATCAAAACAATCGGTTATGATCGTGGATGCTTTTTATTATAAATTGTTCTTAAATGGCTCGTTTCAACATGCGTATAGATCTGAACCGTCGATAAATTTTCATGTCCAAGCAGCAATTGCAACGATCGTAAATCTGCTCCGCGTTTTAATAAATGAGTTGCTAGTGAATGGCGCAATTGATGCGGGGAGATCGATTTAGCGTTACCGGTTTTTTTCCAGATCTGTTTTAAAATATTCCAAAATGCTTGGCGTGTGATCGGTCTAATCGTTCTTGCATAGCGTACCGGAAATAGATAATCAGATTTATTTTCCTTGGTCATCTGCTCTTGTATTTTTTTTACATACGTTTGCAAAAGCTCTTTCATCGGCAAGGGAAGCGGAATCATACGCTGCTTGCCGCCTTTGCCAGCAATATGAAGAAAGCCGGTATCCCATTGAACTGCAGAGAATGTTAACGTGGTGAGTTCGGTAATCCGCAGTCCGGTGACATATAATAAATATAACATCACTTTATTGCGTTGAGCTTGCGCACTCGTATCAGCCTCTGCTGCTTTTAATAACTGCTCAACCTCATCTTCTGATAAATAATGAGGAAGTTTTTTTTCTAACTTAGGAAAAATTAATTGTGTTCCAAAATCGGGAAGCAGTCCCTTTTCATGCATATAAGAAAAAAATAATTTTAATGAAGATATTTTGCGTGCCATTGTGCTGGCAGAAAGCTGATCTTTTTTTAAATGCTGCAAAAACTGTTTTAACTCTTTGATTGAAAGGTCATGCTTATTCATTTCATGAGCCGTCATAAAATCAACTAATTGTAAAATATCTGTCTTATAAGCACTAAACGTATTAGATGCAACTCTTTTTTCCGTTAATAAATACGTGAAAAATTGATCTGCATAGAGCTTCATTCGCTTTCCTTTTGCTTAATTATTCTGCTGAATAGATACTACTGTTGGCGATTGTGAAAGCGTTGTTGTTGTGGCTGACTTCTTTTTAATATTTCGTATTTGGAGGCTCGTAATCGTGGATACTGCTCAACCAGACGCCGCTGTGCTCTTACTGGGGGTACCGCATGACCAGCCAGCTGAGGCGCTACCATATGTAACATACCTAGTAGCAACAGTTGATTGTAATCTTGCATGGCAAAACTTAAAAAATTAAAACTAAAGCTTATTACTAACAAAATCCTTTTCATTGGTTTTGCTTTCCTCATTAATACGATTTAGCAACAATAACATCGCTTTTGCTTACATCATCACAATTAAAGCAATGTTCAAATGTTTTCTCATCCAATAAACAGCGCGTGGTTGCTTTATATTCTCTTAAAATATCTTCGCAAGAGCGTTTGCCGCACCATCCAGTTTGATAGGCTCCATTATTTTTATCAAGAATTGGCCCAAACTCAGAAAGCTTTGCTGCTTTATGCCACAATGATTTCTGTTTATCTTTAGCACGCGTGAACATATATTGTTGAATTTCTTCAAGCATTTGGGGAATTGCTTGCGCAACTGAATCTAATGCAATGGTCTTTTTAGTGCCGGTTACTCGATCGGTTACAATCATTTGAGATTGTGCTAAATCACGCGGACCAATTTCAACACGTAACGGCACACCTTTCATTTCCCAATGATAAAATTTAGCGCCCGGGGTTTTTTGATCGTCTGCATCAATATGAACACGAACATTCTTTAATGAGTCTTTAATTTTTGCTGCAGCATCTAATACCGATTTCTCTTCACCTTTACGTAGAATTGGTACAATCACCACTTGAATCGGTGCAATGCGTGGAGGCAACACTAAACCCTTTTGATCTCCATGAACCATTACAACCGCACCCACTAAACGAGTGGTTGCGCCCCAACTGGTCAAAAATGGGTATGAAAGACCGCCATTGTGATCTTGGAATGTCATATTAAATGATTTTGCAAAGCTCTGAGACAGCAAATGAGATGTGCCCATTTGCAACGCTTTACCATCTTGCATAATACCTTCAAAGGTATATGTTTTAACGGCACCTGGAAATTTTTCTTTATCTGATTTAACACCAGCTATAACCGGAATTGCTAACCAATTTTGTGCTAAATCAATATATTCATGAAGCATTAATAACGCTTCTTTGTGCGCTTCTTCTTCTGTTTCATGCGCAGTGTGGCCTTCTTGCCAGAAAAATTCAGTTGTTCTTAAAAATGGACGTGGCCTCATTTCCCAGCGCACCACATTGGCCCACTGATTTATCAATAATGGTAAATCACGATACGATTTAAGCCACTGAGCAAACATATAGTGAATAATAGTTTCAGAGGTTGGACGAACGACTAATGGTTCATCCAGTAGTTTCCCACCCGCATGTGTTACAACGGCAAGTTCCGGTGCAAATCCTTCAACATGCTCTGCTTCTCGTTTTAAAAATGATTCAGGAATTAATAAAGGGAATGCGGCGTTTTGGTGACCTGTTTCTTTAATTCTTTTATCAAGACGATCTTTTATATTTTCCCATAAGGCATATCCATACGGGCGAATAACCATACATCCACGCACGGGGGCATGATCAGCCAATTCCGCTTGTTGTACAATCTCTTGATACCATTCTGCAAATTGTTGATTAATATCAGGAAGTTTTTCGCTCATCGTCGTTTAAACCTTTAGCTAAGGGAAAATAATCATGCCAAATAGCGTACTATGAGTGAAAAAAAATGTATAGAAAAGGCTCAGGAAACCCTGAGCCCTCGTATTTATGTATTATCTAAAAATAGAACGTATAGTATTTGCAGCACTTTCAACAGCGGTATCTGCAGTATCCACGGCACCATCGACTGCAGCTCTTACCGGCCTATCTGAATGCACGACATTGGACACGCCTTGCGCTGCCGCATCAACCGTATTGCCTGCACCCTCAACTGCTGTTGTTACTGGTCTGCCCGGATGGTAATGGCTACTTCTATATACTGGTTGCTGAACAACAACTCTCACCGGCTGTTCTTCTACAACAACTGTTTGTGATTGACTATAATCGGGTGTATTCCAAATACTACCATTAATTGAAGCACACATAAAAATGAGTGATAATGCTAACATTCTTTTCATCGTTCATCCCCTTTTTTTTAATATACAACATTTCATTATAAGGATATCGCAATTCCCACTTTGTTTTCTACAGTTTATTCTTATAAGTTCTTTATAATTTTGTTACAGTAATATGCATTATAAGCGATTACAACAACAGTTATCTTTAAGCTGCATTTTCTAAATCTGTTATGGTACAGTGAAAAAAAACCAAAAGGAAAATAGTATGCAGATGTTATTCTTTTTAATAGTAGTGCTGCCTCCGATTGCCATCATGGGAAATACAATGAACACCACTGATTCAGATTTGGTATATTTATTCTCACACGGACTTGCAGATTCACATAAGCAAGCGTATCGCTATAAAGATCTCACGAGTAATCAAAAAATAGAAACATTTGATTACCCTGATGTTAACCATGGCATTTTACGGGTAAATCGATTACAAAGTAGCTTAGCGCAAGAAAACGAGATAGAACGTTTATCACAAGCATTTGATCAAACAATAGCAAAAAAAGATAAAAATGGTGTTTTGCTTGGTGTTTCTCGTGGCGCGTCAACAATAGTTAACTTCATGGGCCTGTATAATCCTGATCGCATTGTAGCAATTATCTTAGAATCGCCATTTGATTGCGTTGATAGTATTGCAATGAGTGTATGCCATGAATCTAAACTTTCATGGATCCCCGGTATTAAAAAATGTGGTTGTAGTTTGATGAGTTTCATCTTTTGCAAATATAAACCAGATGGCATTAGACCGATCGATTGTGTATCTAAAATACGCAAAGATTTACCAATACTCATCATTATTTCAGCAAAAGATGGTTTGGTTCCGGTATGGTCTTCCATTAATCTGTATCAGGAATTGCGCAATACCGGCCACCAGAATATCTATTTAGTTATTTTCGATGACGGAAGGCATGCCAAGTTAATTAATCATACCAAGAACGGATCGTTATATCGGCAAGTTACTCATGCATTTTATCAAAAGTTTAATCTACCCCACGATCCTCAATTAGCACAATTGGGAGCTCCTTTATTACAGCAACCTGACCATGATATCCTTCTGAAATATTATCCTTCATATTGTCATCCACGTCATCATAAAAAGGTACTTCATGAATGATTCAAAACAAACAATTCAAGAGATAAAAGATTTGGTCAATCAGTTCGTCTCAGAGCGAGAATGGCAACAGTTTCATTCTCCAAAAAACTTAAGTATGGCAATAGCAATCGAAGCTGCGGAACTTATGGAACCGTTTCGATTTGTTACCTCAGAAGAATCTCTAGAGATCCTAGAAAGAGATAAGGAGCAGATTTCGACTGAAATTGCTGACGTACTTATAGCAACCATCGCATTTTGCAATTTACACAATATCGATATAAGCAAAGCTATTATCAAAAAATTAGAATCATTGCGCCAAAAATATCCTTTAGATAAAGCAAAAGGCAGCAATAAAAAGTATCATCACTATCACAAAAATACCCAATAAAAATTACCATTTAAAAAAAAAACGTTAAAACTATTGCATTTAGATTCTTACTTTGTATAAAGTGAAATTAGAAGTAATAGAGTGGTTGTGCCCTAAAAAAAAGGAGAATAACAATGGCAACCAAACGTAAAGCAGTAAAACGCGTGGCTAAAAAATCCGCGGCTAAAAAAACTGCAAAGAGAAAAACAGCTAAACGTAAGACCGCTAAAAAAGGTGGACGTAAAGCTGCTAAAAGAAAAGCATCGAAAAAATCCGCAAGCTTCAGCTTTTGGGCTTAATCGAGCTTATAAGTCATGAGGTCCACAGTGAAAACTTTGGGCCTCATCTCTTTTTAAAAGATAATTTCATCTCTGTAAAACAGATATAAACTTGCAATGGTAAGCCCCAACGATAAAAAGAATGGGGTCGAAGGCACTTCAAATAAAAAGATCCACCCAAATACTACCGCAAAAAATGGGGTAATAAACCCAGCGAATGATAAAAAGGTTGGGGAATAGGTCTTTAATAAATACCCATATAAATTATATCCAATTATATTTGCAATCACGATAAGCGCTATCATACACCCTACTCCCATCGCAATCGTGGTACCATTGTCCCCTAATGATGGAAATAACCACATCCCCACTAAGTCTTGGGGAACCCTACCCCAATTGAACGGATGATACCCTTCCCAAATCAGTGCGGTAATGAGAGCCAAAATACCCCCTCCCAGCATACCTACCCCATTAACCAAGCCAACGGTATAACCGCGGTCAGTTATCAGCTGTTTCATGAGTATCCAACCATAAGCCGATGCCCCAATGGCTAAGATAAGCGCAAGTTCAGCGGTGGAAAATACCCCAAAATGAGACAATAAGACCTCTTTAGAGGATGAACTTGCCAATATGGGGAGCATTCCCCCAAAACCGATAATAAGGGCAACCCATTGCTGTCTGGTAAGCTTTTGAGAATACAGCAGATAACAAAGCCCTGCCGTGATAAAGGGAGAGAGATTATACAAAAGGCATACTTTTGAGGAAGTTAAGAATTGCAAAGCCCAAAATTCAAGTACATAGGCCAAATAGATATGAAAGATAATAATGAGGGCAAATAGTTTTTTATTTTCCGATCTTATGCGCAATTTTTCCCGTTTAGAAAAATAATAATAGCCAAGCAAGCATGTGCCGGCTATAAACATTCTAAATCCAATAAAGAAGATTGGCTTAACATAAAAAACGGCCGTTTTGGCGATGGTAAAGGTGCTCGCCATTAAAAGATAAGATAAAACGATGAGCCACATAATAAACTTTCATAAAAATAATAATCTTTTTAGAAAGTTTATCGTAAAAGAAAAAAAAGCGCACGTTTTACCGTGCGCTTTAAAATTAATACACTATTAATTATTGCTCAAAACTTCGAGCATTATAGTATTATTAGCATCAGAAGCGTAAGTGATTGGCGTGTCACCAACGATATGGCATTTTATTACCACCTTTGCCAAGGAAATATTTGACCATCTCTAAATTAGTAAATTATCTCCATGTACTGCTGCGAACATTTTTATAAGGCTTTTTAGCGGTTTTTAATTGTCTGACTAGCTTGGGTCAAATGCTCATTAAGTTCTGGTAGTGCTTGGATAAGCTCTTGTACTTGAACTGCAGTACCATTAGCTCCATGTTTTATAAGAAGAATAATTATATCATGAGCACGCTGGATATCTTTTTCAAATTGCTTTTCAAAAATTCCACGCAATACTCCTAATAATGCGCCTTCGCCAATATTAGGATCTGCACCCACCTTAATCAAAAAAATAACATTATCTAAATTTCCAAAA
>CAYSAX010000049.1:0-8587 GCA_964429045.1 uncultured Pseudomonadota bacterium | reverse complement strand
GTTCCATGTGTCCGGGAGAAACATTTCTAAACGTTTTATTTGAGCAACGCTTGCCATCAAAGATTAAAGCTTCTTGAGTATCACTGATGCACAATGGTCGGCATGCTTCACCTTTCTTTCTGATTACCTTTACTTCAATCTGAGTCAATTTATCAGGAATGCATTCAAAACCACAATGTGTTTTAAATACTTGATCGGAAAAGAATTCACCTGAAGAGAATAAATCTAATTTTTGTACACGATCGCCGCGAGAAAAGATATTGTAAACTTTCTTAAAGAAGCTATCGGTAATTAAATAATCGGTATCATATTGAATCGGTGTTCCTAATAATATTGCTTCATCAATTGAATAACTTGGATTTAGTTTTTCATTATTTTTTACTAATGCTGTTTTGAGGACGATGGTACCACCGTGGCTATAACCAATTAATCTAATTTTTGGATTAATTCCTTGTAATCGCCAGCGCGCGACCTCTTTTTCAAGGCTATTTACCAAATGTATTGCATCATGATAGCGTGCAGATCTGCTTAGTAAGCCAGACCAACCGTAGGTATAGTAGAAATTTTTTCGTTGTTGTGATGAATTTAGATTGGTTATCTCTTCACTCAAGATTCCCATGATATGAGCCGTTGAGCCTTGTTTTAAATCATCGGGGTAAATGGGATGTAATCCGGGCGCCTGAATAGTTTGATTTTGATAGAAAAAAGGGTCTTGTCTCATCTCATTGACGGTTTCAGCATAAATTGACTCGCTAACATTATCATTTAAAAATCGGACAAAATTGGTAACCGTAACCAATGGTCTAATGCTGATGATGCCGTGAATATACACATTAAGCCACACGTCATCAGTGGGGCTTACCGACTGATAGGGGGAACTTTGCTTGCCTTGAATAGCCATCAGGGAGCACGCCCAAAAGCATACAATAAGTAAAATAAGATGACTGATGGTATTAATTTTCACGCTAAACCCTTTAAAACGCGCTCTTTTTTCAAAAATTTATTATACCATTGGTATAACTAAATACCTATATTCTTTATTTCTCTGCTTTGAGTGTAGCATAATCATCATAAAATTTTCAAACTGAAAATATTTATGCGAATAAAAGGCTTTATCTAAGGGTTTTTATTAAAAATACTGAGTTTTTTATTTTTGAGCGCTTAATACTCGTTTAATGAGCTGAGAATAATGGTGTGATTTGCGGGGCTGGGGAGAAATGGTAGGGCTTTTAATAGGGGCTAGTCCCATAGATTCTAAGAGTTTTTCATATTCATTTTGTTCTTGTTGGCGTACAAGTTCAGGAGTTTTGACGGGTCTTACTGGATGGGGAGCGGGCAACGATGCAAACAGGTCAACAATTGAGGGGCTAAAAACTAAAAAAATAACTATAGATTGTTTCATGAGAGTTTCTATTTTTGATTCTAACAATTTTTTTGATTGCAGCAAGACGACAAAAATAATTGCATCACCATAATAACTTTAAGTACTCTCAACAATAACATGAAAGGAATACGTATGATGTTTTTCTCCCGGTTCTTTAGATTTTTGGGACTTTTTTTTCATCTGTTAAAAGCCGTCTTTCAAATTATTCGCGGTGGTTGGCATGTTTCAAAATTGAAGATGCCTATCGTTACTATCTTTGGCAGCGCGCGCATTAAACAAGATAGCTTATATGCGCAACAAGCTCATGAACTTGGAAAAAAATTTTCTGAGAGTGGTATTTCGATTTTAACGGGCGGCGGTCCGGGAATTATGGAAGCTGCCAGTTGTGATTTGCCAACCGGTAAAAATAAAGGAAAAAGCCTTGGCATTGGGGTAGATGGTTTAGAGAATCAGCCTGACAAGTGTATGCAAACCTATATTAAGCTGGATTATTTCTTTGCACGTAAATGGCTATTAACTGAATATTCTTCCGGCTTTGTAATATTTCCTGGTGGTTTTGGGACTCTTGACGAAATGGCAGGGGTTTTGACCCTTATTCAAACTAAAAAAATAAAACAAGTACCGGTAGTTTTGATTGGTAAAGAATACTGGCATTATTTTATAAAATGGATCCAAAAAGAAGGTTTGGCTCATGGTGCTATTTTACCGCAAGAGCTTGAATATTTTTATGTCACCGATGATTTAGATGAAGCATTCTGTTTTGTTTTGGGTAGATGTGATATTTTGCCCAAATGAATTTATAATTCCACATGTTCTCCGTTTTTTCGTGCTTCTTCAATTTTTTTGGTTTCTGCCAGAACGGCATCTTTTTCTCTTTGCACAAATTGTGCTAAAGCTGATTGCGGATTTTCAGCTATATGCTTTTTAACCTGCTCTAAATACTTTGCGGTATCGCAAGCAGTTGGTGCTGGATTTTGTGTCAGATCCATTGCATGAAGTGCTGGGATAACTAAACTTAACAAAGTGAGATATAACGTTTTTTTCATCGATGATTTCCTTTTAAAAGGGCGGCTTTATAAAATTCATGAATTTTATTTATTATGTTTGCTATCAAATCTTTGTATTAACACTTGATTGCAAAAAGCAGATTCATAACGTATTTTTGCAAGTTTTAATGCCTGAGCAGTCGCTTTGTCTCGTATACATTTTCTCAATTCTTCTTCAGCAACAATAGTAGTTGAGGATGCACGGGCTAATGTAGGTAACCCATATTTTTCCCATAATTTAGGTGCAAGGTCTAAAGACTCAAGTTGCTCTCTAATTTCTTTTGCAGATGAAACTTTATCTAGATTGTCTATTACCGCAGCAATTGTATTTATATATTGATATTGACCTTGGTAGTCCGGCGCTGATTGCATTGCGTTAAGTGATGAAGTAACTAAACTTAACAATAAAATATTTAAACTTTTTTTCATGTAGTTTACTTTCAAGGGCTATATTTTTTGTCTTTTTCTATTTGCATCAACAATGAGCTTATTGATGGCCCAATTGCTTGCCGTTTGGAAGTTTCATATTCTTTATCCATTTTTTGTTGAATACAAATATTGAAGGTAAATTGAGCGACTAATAGTTCTTCATGCATTTTAACGAGTTGTTTGTATTCAGAAGTTTTTTTAGGACTATTACTATTTTTTAAGTGCTGATATTTTTCTTTCAATGTTTTAATGTGATCTTTTAAAGATTGTAATGCTTGATCAGGGGTTTTATTTTTAACTAAATGTTTGTTAAATAACTCATTGGCACGAGTAAATAAGGTATGTTGTTCAAGAAGTGTTTTATTAAAATCAATCATTGCGACCTGTGATGATTCATGCTCTGCAAGTGTCATACTGCTAGAACATGTTATGGATGGTGCAACTTGCATGAGGACTTGGGATGGTCCTAGATGTTTAAGAGTAAGATTGAACTCGGATTTTCCTGCTTCTTGTGAACGATGCATAGCATAGCCAGGACTTATCATGATCGTAATAATAATGAAAATAATAAGTCCCATGAGTATTCCTCAAAAATACTTTTTTACACAAGCATAATACATTTAAAGATGCTAACTAAACCATTCACGCATTTTTAGAGCATCAAATCTTTTTATCGCAACTTTATTAGCATAAACCAGTTGATAATTCTCTTCTACTCCTGAATGATCGCCTGCATCTTTTAAAGCTTTTTTTAATGCTTCTTCTAACCGTACTACTTTGCTTTGTGCACAGGCTAAAATTAAGGGGAAATGTTCAACCCAGATATACTTCATCTGAGATTTGTCTAATTTTTTTAAATGTTGCTGAATATGCTTAGTTGATTTCCAAATCTCGAGGCTGTGTTTTAATGCTTCAATATCTTGTTCATATTCTTTTTTTGCTTCTTCAGGATCAACAGCTACTCCTACTTTCCAATATTTGCTACTGGCAATTCCAGAAGCTATCTCTAATGGGTTGGCACTTTTTTTAGCTTCTGATTGTTGTTCACACAGATGCGCATTTTTTCCAAGCTGCCATGGTGTATCGTGGCCTAAAAGAGCATCTGCTGCGCGTTGAGCGTTTGCATCTCTTTGTTGTTGTTGCACATGATCTTCTTGTTCTTTTTTTTTCAATCCTTCGAGTAAGTTTGCTACAAGATTCGGATTTCCATGCAATTTATTTTTTTCTTCATTTGGATCCATTGCTACTAATGAAGCAAGTGATGAAAGGGCAAAAGTAAAAATAAGAAAATATTTCATAACTTTCCTTAAAAATTTATGCTTGAGTAATCAGTTTGGTGTGCGCTTGATCAAATAAGTTAATTGCAGCTGCAATTTGATCTGCGATTTCTACTTTGTGAGCTCTTTCGGCACCATTCATAGCAGAAGCAGCGTATATTTCAATCATTGGACGACTTTGTTTCCAAAGCTGCAACTTATCATAAGGATCAATAGCAGTAAGTGTTTCTAAACATTTTTTTGTTTGCTCTAATTCATAGAAGGATAAAGCTTGTTTCAAGTTCTCGATAGTATTCTTATAATCTGAAGTTTTTTGTTTAACAACTTCTACTTGCTTAAGAGGTTCTGCAGTCTGATCAGCTTGAGCTTGTTTTTCTTTTTGTATTCTTTTCTCTCTTGCTTGAGAAAAGGTTAGCCCTTCTTCGCTGTTTTCTTCCATAGCTGGGAGTAATGAAATTGATGAGATGGCAAAAAGAAATATAAAAAAAAGTTTCATTTATTTTCCTTAAAATTATCTTTAATTATTTAAAAACGGCTTTAAGTATAATGTTTTTTAGTATTAAGGAAATGATTCACAAGAAATTTTGTGAGAATTTTTTTATTAATTTTTTTTAAATTTCATCTTCCAGGTGATGGGTTAGGGGCTTTCATCAAAAAGCCCCTAACGACCCCGTTGACCAATGGTTCCATTGGATTCCTATTGCGCTGGAACTCACTTCTTCGCTTCCTTGCGAAAGCTGCAGCCGTTCGAACAGCCATCGCAAAACGATCTTAACGTTTCATAAGAATTCTGAACGACTAGCCGCGTTCTGCGCCTCGCAAGCGGGCGACAAACGCGAGCTCTATCAATCTTCTCTTGAACTGTATGTTTCTAACTTAGGATCCTTTTTTAAAGGATTTCCGTTAAACAAATGGAAAAATTTGGCCCGGCCTTGGTCGGGCTGCATATTCCGTTAAAAGAAAAACGGAAGTTTACGTTAAATTCTGATTTAGGATTCGCCGAACCAAATAATGCATAGCGTTATTTGTGTGATAGGCTGCGATGCTCGTCACTTCGGGTGACGAAAAGTCGTAGCCGGGATTGGATCAGTTAGGAGTCCAGTGGAAAACTGGTCGAAGGGATTCCTAAGGGCATTTCGATCAATGCCCTTAGGCCATCGCCTGGAAGGCGTTTATAAAAAAATGAATAAATGTATTTTTTAGACAGAACACGTATGTGACCGGCGAAGTGCCTTTAATTTAGTAACACTATTTTCAACCATTCCACCACAATAAAAACCGATTAATGAAAGAACAAGAGATGCAATTTGTCCTGAGAATGAGACAGTTATAATTTGAAATAAAATAAACCCGCCTAATCCAAATATAATGGCGCCAATAGCCGAGCCTTTTTTCAGATCTGATTGGAAGTAACTCATGGTGAGTGGAACAATCAAACAAGAATCATACAGTTCATAGCTATACAAAAGAATTTGAATAGCGCTGGAAGTGGTGCAGTAGGTTCCAATCATGGCAACAATGCCCACGATAAAGACCATAATTTTATCAAACCGACTGTTATCTTTAAACCAGGGGAATGCGATGCCAAGTTCATGAGTAATACTCAAGCTTATAGACCATAAATAATAATCGACCATCGCAATCAAGGCAGCAGCCATACCGCAAACAGCTAAAAATACCACGGTGCCATTGGTTAAAATACTTAAGACTGGAATCAGGGGACTCATATCATCAGGGACGGTTAAATGCAGCATTTTAGCTTTAATACCAAAATAAATAGGCACCAGTGAAAAGAGCAACATGAAAAAACTTGCACAGAGTGCTGCAGTTGCTGCTACAAACTTATTTGAAGTTTCAAAAAGTGGTTTTGCAAACTCTTGATCAGTAATGTAATAAAGAGCCGGCATTACTACAGAAGAAAAGATGGTAGTAAAGTTAATGGTGCTATCAGGAAATATGACGCGGTTTAAAAAGAGTGATGAGACCGACGAGGGAGGCTCCATGAATAAACAAAACCCAAAAATGCCACCAAACACGATAATCGTATAAATCAGTTGGGCCTGCCAGGTGATCCCCGCTGCGCGTAAACCACCGACGATGGCATACAGAATTACCAAAAACATTACACCCACAAAAATATAATCATTTTTTATACCCAGTGCATGTATTAATGATTTGGTTGCGATAATTTGGCCTAATAAAAGACCGCATACGGTGACAATTGATAATAAAGAAGCACTTGTTCTAATTAAGGGAGATTTATATTTAATTTCAAAAAGATCCATGGTGCTCTCAACATTCATGGCTTTCATTTTTGCAGCAAAACCAAAACCAAGGAGCAAAAAACCCGCGCTAATGCCTACGACATACAAAAGACCATAAATACCGATCGAATATGCTTCTTGGCAGGTACCTAACATCATACTGCCACCAATCTCGAGTGCAATAAGACCAAATACGACGCTGAAAAAAGAAACAAACTGTTTAGAAAAAAGTGCAAGATGATGTTTACCGATACGAGTGAGATTAATGAGTGGATAGAGTAAAGAAACGAGTACAATCGCAGATAGGCAAAAACTTATATTCATACGGTTACCCTGCTATAGCGGTTACGTGCAAGGAAAATATCCTTGTACCTTGGATGGTAAACGAACTGGGGGGTTGTTTTGCAAGCATATCTATTGAGAATGCCTTTTTTATGATTACAACTAAGTAAATTATATTGAGCTACCAAAGTAATAAAATAAAAATTTAAATCAAGAATAAAAATTATTTTATTAATGATTCCAGATCTATATCTTGATATGTTTCAATTTTTAAATCAGCAGCTTGTATCTGTTCAGGTTTTCCGGCGGTATTTATGCCGATGCAAAATATTCCAGCCGCTTGCGCTGCTGCAATGCCATGCGCTGAATCTTCAATAGCAATACATGCTGTGGGATTGATGCCTAATTGTTGTGCCGCATATAAATAGATCGCAGGATTCGGTTTACCAATATTATTTACATGATTGATGGTATAGATATGATCACCAAAATAATTGCTGAGGCTAAGACTTTTGTTGGTTAGCTCTATGGTTTGCTTATTTGCATTCGTTGCAATCGCCGTTTTTAAGCTGCGCGCAACGACTTTTTGATGAAATTCAGGAAACCCATTAATAAAACAAACCCCTGTTCCATACAGTTGGCAGGCGATCGCCTGTTTTTCTTTCATCAGAGTTTCAATGCTATCGCTAGTTTTGATCATATCTTTAATAAGTTGACATGAGTTTCGTAGGCCACCACCGGGGAGCTTTTGCGCAAGGATATGTTCTTCCTTTGCAGAAAGAACATATCCTCGATTTTCTATGAGGGTATGGCTGGCTTGTTTCCACAGATGTTCAGTGTTAACAATGGTGCCATCCATATCAAAAATAATTGCTTGGAATTTCATTGTGTTCCCCCTGAACATGTTCCCTAATTTTTATTTTTAGTGTATCACTTTATAAAACGAACCTTCAATGTTGGCAGTAAATATTCGCCTGCAAGGTATCCAAGAATTGAAAATGATAGTCCCAGTAGTTCACGTGGAATCCAGATTGGCCATATTCTAAAGAGTATAAATCCAAAAAGTCCCATGCTAATGGATAAGTAGGCTGAATATTTATTTACATTCCGCTTAAAATAGCAGACTAACAATGGAATCAGTAAACAGCAGACTGAAATTTCATAACTACTTACGATAATATCGATGATATTTTGCGGGACAAAATAGGATGCAATTAATGAGCTGATACCAATAAAAAGTGTCGTAAGCTTTGAAATGCGCAAACTATCCATAGAAATATAATTACGAATATTAAAGTCCTGAGTGATATTCGCACTAATGCCGTTCATAAGCGCATCGGCAGTTGAGATAATGGCTGCAACAATAGCGCATAAGGCAAGAGCAAATACGAATGGAGGCAATATCGTTTGAATGAGCATAATCAAAGGATTGGCGTTTTCAGGAATCAAAATATTCAATATCCGTGCTTGCATGCCCAGATATACCGGGATTAATGCAAACAAAAGCAGAAAAATTGTTGCATTGCAGGCCGAAATGGTTGCTACTGCTTTTGAGCGGGAGGCAAAAAAACGCTGAGCAAGGTCCTGCTCAATCAAAGAGAATAATGCCGGCATTAAAATGATGCTGGTTACCATTGAAAATGAGAATGGCTGTGCGGTAAATAAGGTTGATTGATTTGCGATAAGGCTGCCAATAAAGCCAGGATTATTAAAAATAAAATAAATAAAGATGCTTACAAATGTAACGGTAATGATGCATAACTGCACCATATCGTTAATTGTAATTGCGCGTAATCCGCCGATCATGGTATACGCAACTACTGAAAGCCAAAATGGCAGGGTGATCCACCATGATCCAAAGCCGACTGCCACCATTAAACTTTTAAATCCAACTACTTGTGCAAT
>CAYSAX010000048.1:0-8610 GCA_964429045.1 uncultured Pseudomonadota bacterium | reverse complement strand
TCGAAGGCTTCTTGGCAGGATAGGCAACGGGTTGCATCAGGGTACAGCTTGAGGCGCCTTTCTGAAATAGGCAATTCACAATCGGCACAGATTCCGTAGGTACCTTCTTCGATCATTTTTAGTGCTTTATTGATGCGATTGAACTCATCAATATGAGCATTCTGCAATGAGCTTTTTAAGCTTTCCATGGTAGAGGTTAATGCCTGATCACCCGGGTCTTGAACCTGGTCATCAGAGAACTTTTCGGTATAAGAGGTTGCAAGACCTTGTTCCAGTTCTATTTTACGAGATTGCAGCTCTTTTTTGATTTCGCTCAACTCTTTTTGAGCATTATTTGCTTCACTCACTTTTTTTCCTTTTATCTTTGAAAAATCGTTGCAATAGATTGATCGCATGATCTTTATAAATTCCCCCAATAATATCAAGTGTATTTTTTTTGTATAGCCAAAACCCTCCCTCTTTTTCTACCTTTTGATACCCGAATAATGGCGATTGGGCTCCATATACCACGCCCGCCAATCGAGCCATCACGATAGCATTCATGCACATTGCACACGGCTCAAGGGTCACATACAACCAACATCCTTCCAAACGCCAATCCCCTAACCGCTTTCCGGCTTTGGCAATAGCGCGCAGTTCGGCATGACCAGTCTGTGTGTTACTTTTTTCTACATAATTATAAGCACGTGCAATAACCGCTCCATCGGGACTGACCACAACAGCTCCTACCGGAACCTCATCGCGTTTAAAAGCACAATGGGCCTGTAATAAAGCCTTTTTCATATAGAATTCATGATTTTGTTTAAAGGATGGTTGTTGCATGGATAAAGTAGAAAAAAATATAATTTTTGTTATGATAAAAAACAAATAGAAAACTTAAATTTACTCCTTAGTATACCATTTTTATCAAAAATTTATACCACACGTGCCGTTCAGGCGGTATGATGTGAAAAAATTCTATCTACCAGGAGATTCGGTATGACCAATAATTCTTCCAATCGAGAGTATAAAGCATCGGCGATTAAGATTTTAGAAGGTCTTGAAGCCGTCAGAAAACGTCCGGCAATGTATATTGGTTCTACCAATGCTGCCGGCCTTCACCATCTTGTTTATGAAGTTGTTGACAACTCAGTAGACGAAGCATTGG
Source organism: uncultured Pseudomonadota bacterium (assembly GCA_964429045.1). Taxonomy (GTDB): domain Bacteria; phylum Babelota; class Babeliae; order Babelales; family Vermiphilaceae; genus BTUB01. Next base: position 7,463 of record CAYSAX010000048.1, on the reverse strand, counting down.
CAGGGCATTGCGATACGGTTTAAGTATCCTTGAATGCCGATGGCTCTTGCTCGGTTGAGGATAATGGTCGTGGTATCCCTACCGATATTCACCCTTCTGAAGGAATCTCAGCTGCAGAAGTAGTACTTACCAAGCTTCATGCCGGTGGTAAATTCGATAAAGAATCATATCGCTACTCAGGTGGTTTACACGGGGTGGGTATCTCAGTCGTAAACGCCCTTTCAAAACGCCTTGAAATGACTATCTTCCAAGATGGCAAGATCCATTATCAAGTCTTTGAAAAAGGTATTCCTCAAGAACGCCTTAAAGTAATCGGTAACACAGAAAAACGCGGAACTCTCATTCGCTTCTGGCCGGATCCTGAAATTTTCCAAGAAACAACTACCTTTAGTTTCGACACCCTTTCAGCGCGTATGCGTGAATTGGCATTCTTAAATCGCGGCTTAAGAATTACCATCACCGATGACACTAACAATAAGAGCCATGACTTCATTTTTGAAGGTGGTATTGTTTCATTTGTTGAAATTATTAATGCTAAAAAAGAACCGTTATTTCCTGACGTGATCCATTTTAAAGAAGATGATAATGTTAACGTCCTTGAAATGGCAATGCAGTATAACGATGGATACGGTGAACAACTCTTTTCATTCGTTAACAATATTAACACCGTTGAGGGTGGTTCACATGTTGCTGGTTTTAAATCAGCCTTAACCAAGATTTGTAATAAAAAAGCGCTGGAACTGAACATCGTTAAAAAAGATGAAGGATTCTCAAGCGAAGACGTGCGTGAAGGACTAGTAGCTGTTATCAGCTTAAAAGTTCCTGAACCACAATTTGAAGGTCAAACTAAAACTAAATTAGGTAATAGTGATCTAAAAGGTATTGTTGATTCCTGGACCTTTGCATACTTAGAAACATTCTTTGAAGAAAATCCTGCTATCGCACGCAAGATTTTACAAAAAGCTGAAGTTGCACGCAGAGCGCGTGAAGCTGCTAAAAAAGCTCGTGATTTAACGCGTAGAAAAACAGTTCTTGAATCGGTAATCTTGCCGGGTAAATTGGCAGATTGCTCAAATGAAAATCCGGCAGACACTGAGCTATTCATCGTTGAGGGTGACTCTGCAGGTGGTTCAGCAAAAGGTGCACGCGATCGTAACACGCAAGCGATTTTGCCTTTACGTGGTAAAATCTTAAACGTAGAAAAAGCACGCTTGGATAAAATTCTTTCAAACGAAGAAATTAAAGCGTTAATCGCTGCAATCGGATGCGGAATTGGCAAAGAAGAGTTTGATGCTAACAAAGCGCGTTATCATAAAATCATTTTGATGACCGATGCTGACGTTGACGGATCACACATTCGTACCCTCTTACTCACATTCTTTTTTAGATACATGCAACCATTGATTGAAAAAGGCTACTTATATATTGCGCAACCACCCTTATATAAAGCTAAGATCGGCAAAAAAGAGCAGTATCTTAAAGATGATAAAGCATTTAAACAGTTCTTATTCGATTGGGCACAAGAGCAAACCACGCTCACTGTTGAAAACAAAGCGTTAACCCAAATCGAATGGCATGCACTTCTTGATGCACTCAACGTGTATGACGATATGCTTGCAAAAGCCAGCTCGACCTTCAAAATGAATAATGATCAAGTAAACGAACTTGCAATGATCTTACAGAAAGATCCGTGGAATCCTGCTGACGGTGTAGAAAAACTGATAACCATCTTAAACGTTCACATGAGAAACCATTTTATTTCTCATGATCGTGGTTTATTGCCAGAAATTCCAGCTGATCAAGTGATACCTAATGATGGCTACTTAGCGTTTCGTCTTCTCAATAAAGAATGGCGTGTAAGTATTAATTTCTTCACTAGCAGCGAACTTGAAAACTTACTGGCTCAATTAAAAGTATTGATGAAAGTACAATTACATGAGTTTAAGTTACAAGTAATTGATCGTGAACGTTTTATTGTTGATCGTGGAATTCCTGCGTTGCTTAATGCAATCAGACAAATTAGCAAACCGTATATGAACATTCAGCGCTATAAAGGTCTTGGAGAAATGAACCCTGATCAATTGGGTGAAACTTCGATGGATCCTATTAGCCGCCAATTATTGAAAGTAACCATCGAAGATGCGCTTGAAGCAGACGCTTGGTTTACAACCTTAATGGGCGATGATGTGAGCGGACGCCGTAATTACATTGAAGAGTTTGGCCATTTTGCAAAGAATTTAGATATTTAATCTACATCAAGGAATATTCATGAAATTTAAAGCACTCATGTTTGCATGTACCATACTAGGCTTTGTAAATAACGGTAAAGCAGATTCTAAGCTTGATCAAATACTCACTTACGTTAAACAAAATCCTGCTAAAGCAGCTCAAGTAACTGCGGGCGGTGTAGCATTTGGAGCGGGATCATTATTTACCGTAGTAGTCGCTGGCGCTATGTGTAGTACACCAAGAGATCGTACCTTTGGGTCTTTAGGAATACTCGGTTGCACATTATCAGTAGCTTATAGTGGCTTTCATACATTTAATGATGTTCTCAATAATAAACCTAAGGAAGCTCTTAAAAGTCTTGTACAACTAGCTAAAGCACAGTTACAAAAACCAAAAATGAATGAACAAAAATAATCTTTTTTTATCTTTAGAAACTTATATTCAAAAAAAGGGCCTCATCAATGATGGGGCTCCTTTAATTATTGGCGTATCGGGTGGGCCAGATTCAGTTTTTTTATTGCACTTTTTAGCGTATTTAAAAGATAAGAAAAATCTGCGTCTTATTGTAGCTCATTTAGATCATGAATGGCGCGCGACTTCAAAACAAGATGCTCAGTTTTGCAAAGAGCTTGCATCGTTTTGCAACCTTGAATTTGTTTGCAAAACGATTGTAGGCCTTAATCTCAATCTTAAATTCAATGGTTCCAAAGAAGAGTTAGGACGCAAAGCGCGCCGCATCTTTTTTGAATCACTCGCTGCCCAATACAATGCTACCGGTATTGTATTGGCTCACCATGCTGATGATCAGATGGAAACATTCTTTATTCGCATGGTTCGCGGTGCATCACTGGCAGGCCTTGCGGGCATGAAAGCTAAAGATGGCTTATATGTTCGTCCCCTTTTAGAGATTAAAAAAGAACAGATTATAGCCTATTTAAAAGAACATAATCTTTCATACATTATCGATGAAAGTAATAACTCTGATGAATTTTTACGCAATCGTATTCGCAACACGGTAATCCCTGCATTGCGATCGGCCGACGATCGTTTTGATAAATGCTTTGAACACACGCATGCACAACTACAAGAAGCGCACGAATTTTTAGAAGCAACCACTGCAACGCTTTTAAAAGAAGTTATCGATGATTCAGGTTCACTTGCTATTTCTAAACTAGATTCTTTACATTCAGTAGTTAAAAACCGCATTCTTATTGAGTGGCTATGCGCGCACAAAGTACCATTTATACCATCTAAGGGACTATTAGAAGAGCTATTACGGTTTTTACATCAAAACAATGATGGAACGCATCTCTTTTATAACAAGTGGATGGTAATTAAAAAAGGAGCGCATGCGCGCATTTTAACTATTTAAAAAAGGGGACATAGGGGTATGAAGACTTTTAAAATTACTATTCTTTTCTTTTTTTTTAATTTTTTTCCCGTTAGAGCAGAAGAAGTTCTTTCAGAACAGACAATTGCAGCCCGTGATACATTTCGTAAATTCATTATGTTCACTTTGGAAAAAAGAGCTACTCCTCATTATCAACTCATGACTGAGTTACTCGAAAAAAACCCCGATATTGCACAAGTTAAACCTATTATTAGTAAATACACCGAAAAAGAAATAGATTACCCTAAAATTGATTATGGTGAATTTGTTTCACCTCTCATGGCATGTGCAGCATTAGGACATAACTCAATAATGGCCTTGCTATTGGAAAAGAAGAGCCCACAGGGTTCAAGAATAATCAACATTGATCAAACTAACCGAAGACAGCAATCAGCTCTCATGATTGCTGCTATGACCAATAATATAAATGGCGTTATTCAACTTATTAATGCAGGAGCTCGTTTAGATTTAAAAGATAGAGATCAAGAAAGTACGGCTCAAGATTACGCTAGATGTTTTAATCATCCACATTGTTTAAAAGTTATTCAAGATGCAGAAATAACTCAGCGTATGATATTAGGTTAACGCTTTGAGACAAATTCATTATCTTTAATGTAAAAGCGTAAAATATCGTCTTTAGCTGTGGAAATACCAATACGCGTGGTATGTATAATTTTTTTATCGGGTATTAACGGTGCATCGAGCGCATATAACTCCCCTTTTTTGGTGACATCAATCCCATTTAAATCGCGATTAATGGCAAGTGCTTGTGTGAGCTTACCCGGACCGTTGGTTAATCCATGCGTGGAATGTTTATGGCGTAATTTTTCCATATACTCAATGCCTTCAATCGGTTGCACTGCGCGAATTAAAACTCCTCCGGCAGGCACCTCTTTTTCACGGGCAACAAAATTTAAACAATGATACATGCCATACGTAAAGTAGACATAGGCATGGCCACGTGGTCCATATAATGGTGCATTGCGCACCCGCATGCCACCGTAGGCATGGCTTGCTGAATCATTAATGCCTAAATAAGCTTCGGTTTCGACAATCATCGCTTTTAAAATAATTTTTTTATCTATAACGCGAACAATTATTTTACCTAATAGCTCTTGAGCAACTAACGTTGTATCACGGTTATAAAATGATCTTTTTAATATAGCCATTGCAATGTAGGTTAGAAGTAAACTAGTAATACTGTATTAAATAACTTACACTAAAAAATGAAGCAAACATACTAAAAAAAGGGCACAGTATATGACGCATACCAAAGCCAAATATATTATTGTCAGTGTGACCTGTCTGGCCCATTGCTTAGTACTCATTTGGTTACTTGTCTTTTATACAAGTTCTCCCCATGAATTTAATTTCGGATTTATTAACAATCTCCCTCATGATGTTGAGACCGTTTTTTATAATGATCCTCCTACCGGCGCACAATCACAACCGCTTGATAATTCACCGTTACCAGATCAAACATGCACATCTTCAACTGCTGATTGGGGACAATTGAATGCAGCTGCCGGAAAATTAAGCGCTTCAATGGATATGATCGATCAAGGAATTGATCCTACTTTGCCCGATAATTTACCATTAGGAGATTCTCCTGATGCAATTGCAACCGACTCATCAGAACCTGAAGACGCTGCTACTTTAGAAGAAACTTCGGCAAGTGAAACTTCTGCTCAATCGAATCAAACTGCTGATGCCGTATCATCAGATAGTGTGGGCACATTATTTATAAGCCCAGAAAAAGCTGATACTAAAACAAAAAAAGCTCAAGAAAAAGCAAAAAAGCAACAGGCTCAAAAAATAATGGCGGGCATCACACGAGGCTACTTAGATCAGTTACAGAATGAAGGAAACGATTTAGTTCAAACAATTGGCGGCGACCCAAACAAAAAGCCCACCGCCCAGCAACTCAAAGAACAACAGTATGTAGCAAAAGTAATTTGGTGTTTACAAAATGCACGCAGCATTTTATCTCCATTAGTCCTTAAAGAACGCCAAGATATGACTATTTTTATTACTTTGATACTGGATCAAAACGGTAAAAAAATCGATTTAAAATTAACACGATCATCTGGAAATCCAACTGTTGATGATTACTTTATGAAACTGTTTGAATATGCGAGCAGTTCATTCCCTCCACTCCCCTCATATATTCAAGCGCCATACACAATCCCTTTTTACAGTAGAATTGGGGTTACTTAATCTTTTTTATCGCGACTCTTGCTGGCATACCTCAAAAAACTCTATTCTTGATGGCAGTGGTCTATAATAACAATATTTCATAGGGAGTCTTTTATGAAATTAGTTAAAGGTTTACTTGTATTACTTTTTGCGTGTGGTGTAGTAGTTGCTGAACAACCTATGCCAAAAGATAAATGTGGTTGCCAAAAACCAAAACCAACAAACGTTATGCCTGCTAAGCCACGCAAAGCATAATTCTAAAATTATGGCGGGCAAGAGATATTCTCTTGCCCTTTTTTATTTCTAAATATTGCGTATTATTGCCTTTATCCTCTTAATTTTGTTTTTATGAGAGTATAAAAGAGGAAGTAAAGAGAATAATGAACGCACTGAATACCCTTACGCTGACTGATTATATTCAGCAATATGGCACTGCTGCCTCAATTGCTTTATTTGATCCCGCTTTTAAAATTTTTAGAGTTGAACATGTTAAAGGCATTATAGGCTACCGTCCTGAAGGAAAATGCGCCGTTGTATTTGGTGATCCCTTGTGCGCTGAGTCTGATAGAGGAGCATTAACCAACGCCTTTGCCTCCTACTGCAAGAACAAGAACATGAGCATTATATACACCGCAGTTTCTGATGAATTTCGCACCTGGGCTATGCAAGGATTATGCAAAGCAGCAATCCAAATGGGACATGAAATTATTATTGATCCTTTTAAAAATCCGCGCAACTTACCCGGACCCCAAGCAAATCTTTTGCGCAGAAAAATAAAGAAATCTATTTTTGATGGGATTTATGTACATGAATATACTAACAATGATCCTGCCATAGAAAATGAGATGAATCTGGTTGCCAATGCATGGCTTTCAAATCGCCATGGGCCACAAATTTATTATGCTCAAACAGATCTATTTGCTGATAAGCCAAGCAAACGATGGTTTTATGCCCAACAAGGTGAATCAATCATTGGAGTGTTGGTTTTAAATCGTATCGATGCAAAACAGGGATGGGTCATTAACATTTTAATGAAAAATCCGGATGCACCCGATCACGTTTCAGAATACATGGTTGTGTGTGCAATGGATATTTTGCGCAATGAAGGATGCCATTATCTTTCAACTGGGCCACTTCCTTCACCGCACTTGGGTACCGTAGAAGGACTTAATCCGATCTATAGCGTACTGACTAAACTTTCATACGCCATCGCTAAAAAAATATTTAATTTAAATGAGCGCCAACGTTATTGGAAAAAGTTTGAGCCTCGCAAAGAGCCCAGTTTTTTATTGTTTAGCAACTCAAGCATTGGCTATCGCGAGCTTAAAGGAATAATGGGCGCTTTTAACGCCCAATTAATTAAATGAAGCGCTCGACGGCCTTTAAGCCGTCGAATCAGCGCGCAATTCCACCATAGCAACCCGTCTACGCTAAAGCTTCGCCGAGGTTCTTGTCGCATCATCCAGCGACTAAAGTCACGGATATTTAGCGACGGCGAATAAATCACTTAATTAATCCACATCTTCAATAACATCGGTCAGCCACGCAAGAACAAGGGCTCCAACTGCCATTACTAAATCACGAACTGCAATATCAAAATATATACCCATTGATACCAGATTTAGCGCAATCACTACTAACCATGCTG
>CAYSAX010000047.1:0-8668 GCA_964429045.1 uncultured Pseudomonadota bacterium | reverse complement strand
AAGGACTTGAATATGACGAAGGAACGGGTCTGGTTCGTTTGCGCTTAATAGAACGTAATTAAGCTTTCTTAACATGAATAATCCGATTGTACGGCATAATAACCGTTCTTATAATCAATTACGCAACGTCAAAATTTCATATAACGTTTTTGGATATGCGCCAGGCTCAGTATTACTTGAGCTTGGCGGTACCAAAGTTTTATGTTCGGTAACGATGGCACCAGGTGTCCCTTCTTTTTTAAAGGGAACTAAAACCGGGTGGCTCACTGCAGAATATGCAATGCTCCCCAATTCAGGACATAACCGTTCGGTTCGTGAAAGCTCTCAAGCAAAGCGAAATGATAGAGCGATCGAAATATCTCGTTTGATTGGAAGATCATTGCGTGCGGTTGTTGATTTAACGGCTATTGGTGAACGTACAATATTTATTGATTGTGATGTACTGCAGGCAGATGGAAGCACGCGTACTGCATCAATTACTGGCGCATATTTAGCACTTAAAATGGCAACCAAATATTGGTTGCAGAATGGTGAGTTGCTTCGCGATGTTTTAACTGATGCTGTTGCTGCTATATCGGTGGGCATTACTCAAAATCAACCACTTCTGGATCTGGATTATGCAGAAGATAGTTCAATTGACGCCGATTATAATTTTATATTAACTCAATCGGGCTCCATTATTGAGATCCAAGGATCAGCTGAAAAAGGAACCATCTCTTGGGATCAGTTTGAAAAGCTTAAAGATCTTGCGATACATGGGAATGCAATTCTCTTTGACTGCATTGATCAATCATTTAAAAAACAGTATCCTCAAGAGAAGAATGAATCTCCTAAACAAACTGATGGCCCAATTTTTTCATTAAAAAATAGGCTCGCTAACGTGGCTTAATACTATGCAACTAAAAGAATTTCTAACACGATATCAGGCTGATAAAACGGTGTTAGAAGGGCAAACAGTTGCCTGTTTTGCTATCCCAGAAAAAAGCGTATTACCCGTTATATTTTCCTCCCAGTGCATTTCTCTCTTTAAATCTGATCAATTACAAATTGAATCTCTTGATGTCAATTTGATGTCTTATAGTCAAATAGTTTCCCAGCTAGAGACCAGTTTTCTTGGTATGGGATTGTGTTATTGGCTCAAAGGAATCGATGATATTGATCTGAAGTATCGTACGTTATTATTAGATTTTTTAGCACGATATCAAGGTCCTCATAAAGTGATTATCTTTATGCAACATAAAGATGCATATAAATTAGAACAGAATCATCTGGTGATTTCATTAATAGCCAAAGTTGATTCTTCTTTATTTAACGCGATGCTGAGCTTTTTTAAGAAAAAATTTTCAGCATCAGTAACTAAATTAATTACTCAAATTAGTAGCTCACATGATGCGATTGATTTAGATCAAGCTTGTATGATTATTAATTATGTGCAAGTGATGGGGCGTTGGGATCAGTCTGCGCATCAGTTGTTAGAAAAGATTTTAGAATCAGAACATTCATTATTTATATTGAGCCAACACTTTTTCGCTAAAGATTCATCAGCATTCTTTACCCTATGGTCACGTTTTGAATCAGAATATCCAATGACATTTTGGACTACGTTTTGGTCTGAACAGTTGTGGCGCGCTTATCATGTACATTATTTTCTTAAACATAATAATAATGCCCAGGCAAAGACGGTAGGATTTCGACTTCCGTTTACGTTTATGCAAAAAGATTGGAAAAAAACGACACTTATTGAATTGAAAAATGCCCATCAATCTATTTATGAACTTGATCTTGCCTACAAGAATAATATTGAAACGCAGGCAGGAATCGATCTTTTTTATTCAAAATTTTTTTTGAATTCTTTTGTTGATTGACCTGCAAATGTTTGCTAAAACCTTTTTATATAGTTGTGACTCCTGGTCCCCGTATATTTAGGAAGCTATTGAAAATGAAGCGCATATTAACCGTCATTAGTTTGTTGGTCATATCTAGTTACAATATCAAAGCCTTTGAAATGGATGCGCAAGCAGATATCATTCATTTACTTTCTATGCCGTATAATCAAATGATTCATGAAGTACATGCATTGGCTCTACAACAAATAACATCAAATGAAAACGATGCCAATAAAGCATATAATGATTTTTTTAAAGAAACTATTGGTCCACGTTTAAATGAGATTGAACTCTGGATGAAACCGTTTCATGATGCTAATGATGAGCTAACTGAAGATCCTAAAAAGGGACTGATACCAGAAAATCTAAATGTTCTTGCGAATTCATAGTTTTTGAAGTTACTCATATTATTTCTTTAAATACGTAAACCGTTCCGGTTGAATAATTCCTCCGGAAATAATAAGTGCCATTGCTTCTTGGCGAGTAAGGTTGGTTATACATACATTTTCTTTAGGAACAATAAGAAAAAAACCGGCAGTAGGGTTAGGGGTGGTTGGAATAAAAACGTTATAATACGATACATTTTTTAAGGGACTTAGTTCTAGGGGTGCCTCGCTGGTCATAAAACCGATACTATAAGTTCCTTCGCGAGGAAATTCTATGAGTACCACATGCTTAAAGCTTTGATTGTCATGCGGATTAAAAGCTTGTACCAATTGTTTAATTCCAGAGTATATAGGCCGAATCAAAGGAATTTTTCCTAAAAGATTTTCTAAAAAATTCCAAAAACGTTTCAGAAAAAACACATTTAATATAAGCCCTACCAACAGGATGAATGAAAACGTGAGAAGAAATTCTGAAAAAGGTATTGCTTTAAGAAAGTTCGGTTCTAAATTATAAATAGGACGAAGCCAGTTTTTTAAGATCTTAAAAGAGAAATTGAGCAAAGCTATAGTTAAAGTAATCGGCAAAAGGGTAAGAAAACCCTTAAGAAATAATTTCCAAATATAGTATAAACCTTGCTTTAAATAGGTGAACATTAAATCCTCGGTACTTGTATTTTTTAGGCTTTATGCCCGACTTTTCTTTAATGAAACATGTAGAGGGATAGAGTATACCAATTTTACGGAAGATGGTAAAAATAAGCTTGTTTCAGTAGGCATTATAATTTGTTTTCCTTCAAAGAGGGAATGGGCATCTATGTGAAATGCTAGATTGTTGCACAAAGCTAGATCTGAGCTTTTGCCTGAAAGTTTTACTTTTAAATACTCTTGGTTGGATTCAACTATACTTGTTTCAGGCACATTATAAAAGCAGACCGGTACATTTATGTATTGCTGGATTGTATAACTATTAGATAAAAATGACCATAAACAATACCCAATTATGAGTGATATTACTTTAATGGTTAGGTTGTTCATTATGCTGTTTTTGAGCAATGTTAAGGGTATCATGGTCATAAGCTCCTTTTTGTACATTTATATTAAACGAAGGAAGATGCTTTTTAATGAATGCCAACACTTGATGTGCCGTAATTGATTGGTAAAGTGTTCCTTTTAGTATTACGTCAAAGTTCCTATCTCTACTATTTACTTTAAAGACGATCGTATCAGTTTTTAAAGTGATCAATAGCGCTTCTTGTTGCCACGCGGGTATTGTACTTTGTGTATTAAGATTATTGGATAATTTCCAAACACTATTGATACCAATAAGCGATCCTTGACTATTACACCAAATAATTTTGTTAGAATCGAAATGGTTACTTTCTGTAATAAGAGTCATAAGTTCAAGAGAAAGTGGACTATTGAAAATGTAGTTAGTTGAAACAAAAGGCTTTAAGTCAGAGTAATTTTCGATTACTACATATAATGATTGGTTGTTATTCATACTTTGCAAACTAACTCGAATGAGATTTTCTAACCATTGTGCTGAATATTTGTTTGTTAATATTCGGTTGTTATTAAGAGTAACAAAGTTTCTTTGTAGAATTTCTTCATGAAATATTATGAACAATATTAAAATGAGCGGGCTTGAATAGAGTAAAAATAAACTGACGGTAGTAAAATTTAAAAACGAAGCGAATAAGAAAGCCATGCAATACATATAAAAATATATAAGTAGATTGTGGCGTTTATCTTTTTTAAGCCATAATGAAAAAAGATAAACAATGGCGCTGAAAAAAAATATTTCTAAGATGCATTTTAAATAAAATAATTGAATCATTGTTTCTCCTTTTATTACTTATATCAAAACTTATTATTATTTCTTTATATTTGTAAAGAATGAATATCTTCTTGACTCTATTTAGACGCGCATAGTATAAAAAAAATAATGATTATACGTAACATTTGAAAAAAAATCGATTAATAAATCTATTAAAAAAGGGCTCTTAGATGAAAAATACTATTATTAGAGTATTAGCTCTCTTGCATATGCTGGCATTTTTGCCATGTTATCTTTCTGCAACTAAAGTTAAGTACAATCCAGTTAAAAATGAGATTGAATTGATGCACGAATTTGAGGTAAAAGATCAAGTCTTGCGTAATGAAGAAGGCTCGCATTACAATACGTGTGTATTTGTACTACCTGCTCCATACGATAAAGTTAAGTTTATTATTAATGCACCCCGTACCGTTTATGTCGGTCAAATCTTTACTGTTTACTTTAGTATACACCCTGAGTCTAAGGTCAGTATTCCTTTTTGGGCTGACTTAATTCCTGATTCACTGCAAGCAGCTGCCAAAGGTATAAAATATATTTCTCATAGTACTCCAAGCATGGGGAATTTTGAGGCTAATGCAGATAGTATTGCCAATAAAGGTGGTAAAGGGCAGTGGAATCTTAATGGTGTCATGGATGCTCGTAATGTTGTCCATATGAGTGTAACACTACAAGCCACCAGTACTGGCCGAAAAAAATATAGTACTTTAATTGCAACTAATCCACCCACGGTATTATCAGTTACCATCGATGGCAATAATGAATTGCCAATTGCTTTACCCGATATTGCCAACGGGTTACAAAATAAACCGCTTATGATTTCAGTACTTGATAATGATTATGGTATGTCAGCATTAAAAGTTATAAAAGTTGCGCAAGCAGAACATGGAAAAGTCACTATAAACCAAGATAATACACTTATGTACATGCCTGAAAAAGATTTTGTAGGTACCGATAACTTTATGTATGTGGTACAAGATGCAGCTGGTAATCGCTCTCAAGCAGATGTAATGGTAATGATAGCAGAATGTCCAGCACCTCAAATAATTCGCTAAAAGGAGTATAATGAAAGATTTTAAATCTATTAAGGTTTTTTCATTAATTTTAATAACCTTATATTGTGTGGCATTGAGTGCCGATGGTAATCTTGACCGTTCATTTAGCTCATGTGGAAGAGTCGAAACTTCTTTTGGAATCGATTCTACCGCTAAAGCTATAGCAGTACAACATGATGGGAAAATCGTCGTTGGTGGCTATAGTGATATGAATGGCCAAAATACTTTTGCTCTGGCACGTTATGAAACTGATGGAACTATAGACCAGTCCTTTGGAAATGATGGGATAGCTATAACTAAGTTTGGAGCATCAGAAAAAGCCAGCGGTGCCCAAGCGGTGATGATTCAACCAGATGGCAAAATAGTTGCTGCTGGTTTTACCAATGCGATAAAAAATACCTTTCGCTGGTGTTTAGCACGATACCACCAAGACGGTTCTCTCGATGAAAGTTTTAATGGTGGTCGTGGTATTATGCAAGGTACCGTTATTAATACCTTTGGTGGTGTTGATGATGCAAGCCAAGTGAATGCGTTAGCAATGCAAACCGATGGTAAAATAATCGCCGCAGGTTTCTCAGTAATGGGCGATAAAATTCGTTTTGCTGTTGCGCGTTATAATAACAATGGTTCATTAGATACTACTTTTAATAAAGATCCTTTCAATAGTATTCCAGGAATCGTAAGAACCGATTTTGGAGCTACTCATAAAAATGATGATTGTGCATATGCAGTAACGGTACAAGCTGATGGTAAAATTGTTGTTGCCGGATGCTCACATCTGAGTGGTGTTAAAACATTTGCACTTGCGCGTTATTTATCTAACGGAAACTTAGATACCTCTTTCTATAATCCTGGTTTTTCAAAAGTTCATGGAACAGTGATTGCGAGTTTTGCAGGTGGGGAAACTAATGCTGCCGTTAAGTCGTTATTAATGCAATCAGATGGCACAATTGTTGCGGGTGGTTACACTAATAGCGGTAATATACCCAATGACAATGTTCGCTTTGCTCTTGCACGATTTTTACCCTGCGGAGAATTAGATTCATCCTTTGGTGGTGAGGGTCTTTCAATTGTTCCCGGAACTGTCATTACCAGTTTTGGTAACCAAGAAAAATCAAGTCAAATAAATTCAATGGTAATGCAAAGTGATGGCAAAATTATTGCTGGTGGGTTCACTAAAATAAAAAATGATTCTTGTTTTGCACTTGCTCGCTATCACAAGCACGGGGCATTAGATTTTATTTTTAATAATGCTGACTCTGTCGCAGGCACGGTAAGAACAAAATTCCCTGGTAGTATTGAAGATGAAATTTATTGTCTTGCATTACAGCCAAATGGTTCATTAGTTGCAGTGGGAAAAACGTCAAGCAATATACGTCCACACTTTGCTTTAGCTCGATACAGTTGCATGGATAATGAGCTTGCTTGCCCCTCATTTGAATATCCAAAACAAGATGAAAGAATTGTTAACGGATCAACAATTCGTGTGAAAGGTAAAGCGCAAAATCCAGGGATGATAAACCTTTATCTTAACGATTGTTTAATGGATTGTGTCTATACCAAAACAAGCGATTGGTCTATGGCATTACCCGCATTAGCAAGTGGTGAATACACTTTACGTGCTTGCCAAATGTATCCAGGTGGAAATGTTTGTTTGATGTCTGATGTAAGTAAATTTATGGTTGATCAACATCCTAAGGCGCTTAACCAACAATTAATTACGGCGGAAGATAATGCTCTTTCTGGAAGATTAGCGGTATCAGGAGCATCAGGCAAATACCATTATAATGTACTATGTGCCAATAATGGGCATGTAACTTTTGAAAATGATATGTTCACTTTTATGCCCAACATCGACGAAGGAATGGGTAGTTTTGATTATGAGGCTATTGATTCTGAAACAGCATGTATATCTAAAGCAAAAGTCTTAATTACCATTCATCCACTTCCAATGATAAACAATGTTGATTATGTTGTTTGCCAAGATATTACTTTTGAAGGTAACCTGAGCGACTATGTCACTAAAGGATTACCTCCATATAGTTTCTCATTAATAAATTCTGATGAAAGTGGAATGCTCAAATTGAATCCAGATGGCAGCTTTGTATTTACTCCCGAAGCAAACTTTAGAGGCAAGGCACGTTTTGGTTATCAAGTAGCTGATCAGCGTTCAAATAAGAGTAAACCAGGTGTTATTACCGTTGAAGTCTTAGGTTCTCCAATTGCACACAATGGATTCTTTACTATTTGCCAAGATACTCAATTAGTTGGAACACTAGCAACCTTAAGTACGGGTGGAAAAGCACCATATGTTTATAACTTATTGGTTGATTCTGTTCATAATGGTGAAGTTGAATTAAATACCAATGGTACATTTGCTTTCACCCCTGCAGCTGGATTTAATGGTCAAGCATCATTTAGATATACGGTAACCGATGCTAATGAGTGCACCAGTAGAGAAGGTTCAATAGTAGTAACCGTACTGGAAAAACCGATATCGGCCAATGCGCTCTTTACGATTGTGGAAAATGATACACTTGCAACAACCTTAGTTGATCTTGTTTCAAAAGGAACTCCAGCGTATGCATTTAACGTAGTCGAAAAACCGAAGAGTGGTTCATTGTCGTTAAATGCGGATGGTTCTGTTACCTATGCACCTGAAAATGGATTTAGTGGCACCGTTAATTTTGTCTATAATGTAACTGATTCTAATAAATGTATAAGTAATAATGCAGAAATTACCATTGTGATTAATCCAACACCAAAAGTTGAAGCATTAAATCTAGTTACCTGTCAAGATTCATCAGTGTCTGGTTCATTAGCTTCAGCAATTGTTGCCGGTCTTGCACCATTTACTTATAACATCTTGAGTGAAAATAGTGCGTTGCAACTAAATGATGATGGTTCATTTGTATATACTCCGGCGCAAGATTTTGCTGGAAATATTAATTTTGAATATCAAGTAGTAGATGCGTTAGGAATCTCAAGTAATATTGGAACTATTTCAGTTCAAGTAAACCAACGTCCAATTGCCAAAGATGATAGTCAAACAATTTGCCAAGATTCACTCTTGAGTAATACATTGACTGATCTTGTGAGCGCAGGTAATGCTCCTTATGCCTTTAAGTTGGTGCGTGAATCTGAAAATGGTGCAGTAAACGTTGCCGCAGATGGCTCTTATACCTTTATTCCCGCTGCTGGATTTAATGGAATAACTGATTTTGCATTTGTAGTAGTTGATGCAAATAATTGTACGAGTCTTGAGGCAAAAGTAGTAATTACTGTGTTACAAAAAGTAGTGGTTGAAAATCCTGTATTTGCAATCGGACAAGATGGATCATTACAAGGTAATTTACAACAATATGTTACTGCTGGAGTTGCACCGATTACTTTCAATAAGTTATCAGAGTCTAATGGTGTTGCCCAACTGAATGAGGATGGTACCTTTGATTTCATTCCGGTGTCTGGATTCGTTGGAATTGCAGGCTTCCAATTCGAAATTACTGA
>CAYSAX010000046.1:0-8711 GCA_964429045.1 uncultured Pseudomonadota bacterium | reverse complement strand
CCCCACACATTGCAAATACCATCAAAACCGCATACAAATACATACAGATCTCCTCTGATGAATTTTCCATTAACGTCTGCAAATGTTCCGTATGCTTCAGGTTGAGAATGTGAGTTTAAGAAGCTTACCGCGCTTCGTGCCAATAATACCGCAGTTTCACGTTTTGAAATTGGATACAATCCAGATGCAATAATAAAGCTATCGGTACCAAGATCAACTTTTTCAACATAAACAGATTGGAATGCATTTTTCATTTTAATATCGATCCAACCGCCGCCCTTGTTTGCTTTATCAATCATCTCACGCACAAAGAATTTACCATCTTCATCACGTAAATCATATTGATTAAGGCCAATCGCATCTAAATTATTTCCATGCGATATCACGCGACCTTTCATATCTAAGACAATCAAATATAAATCGCCAAAACGATAGGCGTCGGATTGTCTGCTTGAAAACTCACTTACTGCAGCAGATAAGCCATGCTTTTTCATAAATTCATAACCATCTTTGACTAAATCCACGGCACGATTGGGAGTTGCATCAGGATAGTATCCAGAAGCAATAAAATATGATTTTCCTGCTTTATCGGTTACTTTTTCAGCATAAGTTAGTTTATTAGCATTTTTAGATCGATACGTAATCCAAACACCTTCATTAGATTTCTTAAGCTGTTCAATGATCTCTTGGTTAACAAATTTGCCTTCGCTATCTTTTACATTTAAGACATTTGTTCCAATAAGCCCCGGCCGATCACCATTTGCCATCATTTGACCATTAAAATCAACCGCATAGAGATACAGATCTCCCATTACAAAACGGCCTGCCGGATATGAAAGCGTACTGAATACTTCATCTACGGGGAATCCCTTATGATGTACTACTTCATTAAAATAAGCTGCCGCAGCTTTGACAAGACCGATAACTATATCACGTTTTGAATGAGGGTAGTAACCAGTTCCTATAAGATATTCTTTTCCATCTTTTACAAATGGTTTTACATACGATGACTTGGTTGCATTCCTCCATTGATAGGTAACCCATCCGCCACCAGTTTTTGCCTTACCTATCAGCTCTTGGACAATATTAATACCAAAAGCATCCTTTAAATCTAACTGATTTTTCCAGACACGGCGTTCATCTTGACCATTTGCATATAAGAAACCATCGTAATCGTACACAAAGATATAAAGCTCTCCGCGTATAAAATCACGACTATGAGTAAAGGCATTCATGGCCTGATCAAAAGAATTATTTTTTACAAAATTAGTTGCTTCATTAACCAGTGAGATGACCTGCTTGCGCTTTGCGCTATCATCTTCTTGGACTGGAGCTGGATATGAAGTACCACCACCGGCAGTATCAATCAATTGCGCTCCGGTAGCATCAAGTTCTGGTGCCTCCACCGTATCAACAACTGCATCAACATCCATTGATGTTGCCAGCGAAGCTTTATGCGCAGAATACTCTTTTACATGTAAATGAAGGCCAACCAGCAGGGGAATACTAACCCCTGCTGCTAAAATCCAGACAAGATTATTATTTTTGCGACTCATTCCTGCTTCCTTTTTTTAAATTACAAAGTCATGTTCGCGATAGAGAAAAAACTATTCTTTTCTTTTACCCATAAATTGTAATAGGTATAAGAACAAGTTAATAAAATCAAGATACAATGCAAGTGCTCCCATAAGCGTAGCTTTTGCCATTGTTTCACGATCACCGAGTGATTGCTCTAACATGTTTTTAATTCTTTGCACGTCATAGGCAGTTAAGAGTGTAAATACTAAAACTCCAATTCCTGAAATAACAAATTGAAAACCATCACTCTTTAAGAAGATGTTTACTACGCCCGCAATAATCAATCCAATTAGCGCCATAAACAGATAGCTGCCCATCGAGCTCAAATCAGATTTAGTGTAATAGCCATATAATGCCATTGCACCAAACATTCCAGATGCCACTAAAAATGTTGAAAATAATGAAGGAAGCTCAAATACAATAAATAAAACTGATAATGATAATCCCACTGAAAGCGAATACAACAAGAAGAGCGCAAGCGCCATTTCAAAGCTCATGCGAGCAATCATCGTACTTAAAATAAGCACTAAAGCAATTTGCGCGATAATAAGAACCCACGCAACGCCAGGGGTACTAAATATTGCTGATAATATGGCGGGACTGGTTGAAACATAATATGCAGTAACTGCAGTAATAGAAAGTGCTAAACACATCCATGCATAGACTCGATACATTAAATTGCTTTCACGCGCATAGTGTGTTGGGCCTGAATAATTAAACATAAAAACTCCTTAGCAAAAATAACTAATAAATACACGCTTTTTATTTAGAATATCGCTCGGGTTGCCACTTGTCCAACATTTTGCATTCTCCTTGCACTGTAAATGCAAACTGTTTAAATTATAGAGGTAACAACCCTACAAAAAATTCATAATAGAATAGAGGAACTTTATCATGGCAATTTCAATTACCAAAGATAATTTTGCAGCAGAAATTGAAAACGAATCAATGCCAATAGTGGTAGATGTATACGCAAGCTGGTGCGGACCATGTCAACAGATGGCTCCCCATTTTGATGCTTTAGAAAAAGAGCTCAAAGATACGTATAAATTCGTAAAATTAAATGTTGATGAAGCGCGCGATCTCTCCATTAAATACGGAGTTACTTCAGTCCCAACCTTCCTTTTTATTCAAAATAATCAGGTTAAAGGTCGTGTCACTGGATACATGAGCAAAGCTGATTTAAAAGCACGTATTGAAGAATACTTGGCTTAATTAAAAAAACTAAATAAAAGCGTCGGAAGCTTATGGCTGTTCCGGCGCTTTTTTATTGTCTACTTTTTGTGAATCTTTTACATAGGTAAATGAGAGGCTGCCCCACACACCGTTTCCTGTTTTATCCGTACTTAAATCAATCTCGTCGATGATAGCATGAAGCAATGCTTTTTGATTAAACGGCTCATTTTCAAGTTGACGGTATTTCTCCAACATCGCATTCCATCGCTCTTCTGATCTTTTTTCATTAGCCCAAATAACAACTCCCAACGTTGCCATTTTTACATCAGTAAACGCAATTGAAGGTTGTTGAGTGGCAGGAATCGTAACACCTGGTTTTAATTTTACCGATTCGGTCGACGGTGATACTGGAGATACTATAGTTGGACTTTTAGGTAAAAGAGGATTTGAATTTGGATCATAGTCTCGACCTTTTGACGCCAAATCAATTAAATGTAAAGCTTGGCTACCCAGTGAATCAGTACGTAAAGGTATTGTAAAACCCTTTGGCGGCTCAGCTGTCTCTACAAATAAAGGAATGCACGCAAGTAATAGCAATTTCTTCATTCATATTTCCCTATTTTTTATCTTTAGCTTCATATCCTAAGCTGCGCAGTTTATCACGCAACTCATCAGCTTTCTTCCAATCTTTTGCTACACGCGCAGCTTCACGTTCTTTTATTAATACTTCCATTTCAGGGGTTATTTCAACCTCTTTTTCAGGCAAATGAGCTAATGTTAATCCCAGCACCTGCTGAATAAAAGCCTTAACTCTGCATAACTCCTTTTGATCTTTTTGCAATGCAGCAAGTGATTCAAATAAAGTGCCCCACATGCCGGGAGTATTTAAATCATCAATTAAGAATTCCAGCATTTTTTGAACTACGGCAGATTCTTTAATCTCATGTTCAGATGGCGTATCACATTCAACGGCAAATGCTTTGCATAAGCGTGAATAAGTCTTTTGTATCGATTGTAAATCATCAAAAGAGAAATCGAGTGGCGCACGATATTGGTGATTTAATAAATAAAAACGAACCACCATTGGATCAAACTGCTTAAACACATCGCGCAAGGTAAAGAAATTGCCTAATGATTTAGACATTTTTTCTTGATTGATACGCACAAAGCCATTGTGCATCCAATAGCGCACAAACGTTTTTCCGCTTAATCCTTCTGATTGCGCTAATTCATTTTCATGATGAGGGAAAATTAAATCTTGGCCACCTGCATGAATATCAATTGTTTGACCTAAAAATTTTTGGCTCATTGCAGAACACTCAATATGCCAGCCCGGACGCCCATGGCCCCAGGGCGATTGCCAGCCTGGCTCATCAGCTTGAGCTGATTTCCATAATGCAAAATCGAGTGGATTTCTTTTTTTCTCATTTACATCCACCCGCGCACCGGCAATAAGATCATCTAACTTATGTTTGGACAATCTTCCATACGTAGGGAATTTAGCGATTTCAAAATACACATCCCCATTGCTTTCATATGCGGTACCATTTTCAATTAATCCCTGCACGAATGCTATAATTTCAGGAATCGTTTGGGTGACTTTCGGTTCATAGTTAGGAGGTAAACAATTAAGCTGTTTAAAGTCTTGCTCAAATGCCGTAATATATTTCTCACTAATCTCTTTGAACTTACTTGCATCACCCAGCTCTTTTTGAGCGCGATTGATTATTTTATCATCAATATCGGTAAAGTTACGACAATACTTAACCTCATAACCCATAAACTGTAATAAACGATATAACACATCAAAGGCAACATATACTCTGCCATGCCCCAAATGAGCATAATCATACGGAGTAATACCACACACATACAGTGTTACCGTATTATCGTTTAATGGTTTAAATAATTCTTTTTTACCGCTTAAAGTATTGGTTATCGTAATCATATTTTTTCTATTAAAAGAACGAATAAATAATTTTGTTTTGATTCTATCTGATTTCTTAGCTTTGTAAAAGCAAACAATAGACCATATATACGCTCGAGGCAAGACTGTTCAAATGTTTAAAAAAGAGTATGATTAAAAACATCTTTTTAGACCTCCGGGAGTGTAATTAATCATGTTCAGCACGAGAAAACTCATTCATATAATAGCAATGATGGTTTGGCTGGGATTGCCAATAAATGCGTTAAGCCAAGAAACAGATAATAAGACCATAGAATCAGAAGAAATTGATGAAATCAATTTGCCTGAGCAATGGGAAGAAGCAATAGAAGAACCTCTCACGATCCAAGACTTATCGGGGCGCATTATCGCAGATATTATTGTCACCGGTAATACACAAGTTAATACTGCTGCAGTATTGACCAAGCTTCCGTATCGCAAAGGTCAAATCTTTGATCCAATAAAAAGCCGAGAAGCAATACGCAATCTCTATTATGATTTTAAACGATTCAGAACCATTAACATTATGGCTGAGCCAATCGATGAAAATACAATTAATCTCCATATTATGATTGACGAAAAGATTCCCGTTGGTGAAATCATTTTTGAAGGTAATTCAGCAATTACTGAAAAAGATCTTAAAGAAAAGATTCCTCAACTTGATACCCCCGCTATCGATCAGGAAGAGCTTAAGAGTTTTGCTCAAGCAATTAAAAAGCAATATTTAGAGCGTGGGTATTATAGCGCTATTATCGAGCCCAATTTAACTATTAATAGCAATGGTAAAGCGATTATCACCTTTACTATCGACGAAAAATGTAAATCGTTGGTTAAGCGCATTGAATTTAAAGGCAATAAAAATATTAGCGGCAAAACATTGCGCAGCATTATCTACACTCGTGAGGATTGGCTTTTAAGTTTCATGGATAAATCAGGCACCTTTTTGCCCGATCGTCTTGAAGCTGATAAACATGCAATTGAAATGTATTATCAAAGCCACGGATTTATGAATGCGAAAGTCGCCGCTGTTACTCCCATAATGGATCCATGTACCAATGACTTTAATATCATTTTCGAAATCCAAGAAGGTGATCTATATACCATCAACTGTGTTAGCGCGACAGGGAATGATTTATTACAAGAATGTGAACTTTTAAAAGTTATTCCTATTAATCCCTGTGATCTTTATTCGCGAGAACGCTTAGTAGACGCAATAAAGAACCTCGAGTTGCTCTGGGGTAGCTTTGGTTACCTCTATGCTCATATTGAACCATCGATTGAGCCTAACGATGAAACCAAAACAGTTGATGTCTCTTTCCGTTCAGAATTAGGCAATCAAATTACTCTCGAAAATTTAACGATTCGCGGCAATAAAAAAACTCGTGATAAAATCATTCGCCGTCAAATTTTATTTGGCGAAGGAGATCTATTAACTAATACCCGAATGGAACAATCTAAAGAGCGCATTCAATCATTAGGTTATTTTGACCAACGTGATGGCGTTAACTGGCGTATTATAAGAACAAGTGAAACTACTGCTGATGTGGATTTACTTTTAAAAGAAGCAAAAACCGGACATTTTGGATTCCAACTTGGATTTGCCGGTGATCCTAATAGCATTGTAGAACCACTTAAAGGTGCCTCTTTGCAATTAGATGTGGGAGATAGCAATCTATTCGGTTCAGGCATGAGCACGAACTTAATGACCAAATTTTCTCATGAAGACTTTATTTTGAACTTTAACTTAACGCAGCCCTGGTTATTTGATCGCCCAATTTTTGGTGCAATCGATGTATTCCATAAACGTGTTGCGTATGAAGATCTTAATTATGTCGCTGCACCAGTAAACGAAATCGATACAGGTATGATGCTTACCAGCGGTTTTATGACCAGTTGGTATAATAACTTCTTACGCGACACCTTTATTCGTGGTGCACTGGGCATAGATAATATTAAGTACCAACCACTTCCACGGGCAAGCATTCAAGAATTGAGAGACCCAGAAAAAACGATTGCAGAAACTCAATATAATATCATCTTAAGTAAAATGTTTAGTCCGGGGAATTACGGCTCATTTAGTTTCAACATGGGACAAGAGAAACGAAATCATCCAATTCATCCAAGCAACGGCTATAGCTGGCTTACCCGCGCTTCAATCACCTTTAACTTTAGCCAAGGCTGCTTAGGATTCCATAAATATGATTTAGATGCCCACTGGTTTACTCCATTAATTGGCGCATATGATCTTATTTTCCACTTGCGTGGCTACATTGGATTCTTATTCCCATTCAAAAATAGATTAGTGCCGTATCGTGAGTTATTCCATATCGGGGGTCCTGCCAGCGTGCGCGGGTTCTTGTTTGGTGAAACCGGGCCTCAATTTAATATCAATGATACATTTGCTGCGCCAACACGCGGCGATTCAATTGGTGGAAGTAAAGCAACCTGGATAAATGCTGAACTCATTTTCCCGATCACTAATGATATGAACTTTAAAGGGGTACTCTTTTATGATGGTGGTGCCGGTTGGGATAACCCTTATTCCGATTGCGTTGATCGTCGCTTTATTAGAAATAATCATTTTAATTATCGCCATGCGGTTGGATTTGGTATTCGTATTTATAATCCAATGCCTTTACGCGTTGATTGGGGCTTCAAACTTGATCCACGCAAAGGTGAACCGGCATACGAAGTGCATTTTAACACCAGCTATGATTGGTAATTAAGATCAGAACATATCTTTGCCCTCATATTTTTTAGTATGCTCTTACTATTAGGGGAGCAAAACTATGAAATTATATGGTCTTATAATTTTAGTAATAAGTATCAATATGTATGGTATGGAATCTGATTTAAAAGATGCCATCATGCGCGGCGATGAGCATGAGCTTAAAAAGCTGTTAAAAATTATTCCCAGTTAATTTTCGCGTTTATTAGATAAACCCGTTAATTTTGAAGAGCTTAATCAATATGCCTTAGAGCTCGCACAACAAAAAGAAGAAAACACTCATACACTTAATAATCGCCACGTGTATCAACGTTCTTTAGCAGCAGCTGTATCAATTGCTGCCGGGGGATATGCGGTAGCAGAATATTTTATGACCGGTAATTTTGATCAGCAAAAACTGGCTCAAGTATTAGGTGGTGTTGTAGCCCTTTATCATGGCGGAAACAATTTATTTTTAGGATTCACTAATCGCGATGCTCACAATGAAAGTGCTCGTCATCACGCAATTGCTTCTCATTTAAAAGAAGTAAAGCAAAAGCCAAATTGATCTATTTAAAAACTCTATGAACTTGCATGAAGTTTGGGTAATACTAAAAAAAATGCAATAGAATATATAAAGGGTAGCTATGAAGAAATCCGCTTTTCTTGCTCTTTTTATTGTGCCCAATGTAGGGTTCGTTCTACTGCATTTGCATAAACAAAGCCAGTTCATACACCTTTCATACACGAAACAAAAAATAGAATTAGAAACCGGTACACTTGCCAAGCAAAAACAGGAGCTTACCCATCAATTGTATACCCTCTATGATCGCGCGCGCGTGCTTAACTATGCAAAAAAAGAGCTGAATATGACTCAAACAAAAGTAGGACAATTTAAGAAAATTAATAATACCGTAGCGCACTTACAAGCAATTGATATTCCTGAAACTATTGAAATTGAGACAACGGTTGAAGAAAAAAATATCATTATAAGTCAGGATGAAAGTATCGCACATGACGCATGTACATAAGATTCGTGGTGTTTTTGTATTTTTATTTTTTTGTTTTTGCTATCTGATCGTGATTGCAAACCTTTTCTATTTACAGCTCATTCAGCATTCATTCTTTACGCAACTAGGCCATAAACAATATCATATTAGTGTTACGAGTTTGCCTCCCCGTGGCCACATAGTTGATAGAACTGGGAAAAACTTTTTGGCAATTAACAGAGATTCACTGGCAGCATTCATTCTACCGCGTCAATTAGAACAAAAAGCCGAATTACAAAAGTTTCTTGGACGCCAT